>NZ_JBLBUB010000002.1:0-265282 GCF_047289955.1 Microbulbifer jejuensis | reverse complement strand
GTCAGGATGCCATCTTTGCCGCTGAGGTCTTTGCCCTCACGCAGCGCCTTGATAGCAGCATCCATATCGAAAGTATGTTTAGTCATAGGTCATCTCTTTTTTGCTAATGATAAAGAAATGACACAGAATTCTGAACACTACCTTTTTGGAAGAAAACCACCTTCTTCTTTCTTCCCGGCTACACTTCCCTACTTATTGCTTACCTGGCATCCGACTTGATCACAAGGTTAATAATGAGAACCATAGCTAAGGACAAATGGAGAATAGGGGCCCTCACACCATTCTCCAGTATCCAATTGATAGCAATGCAATTGCGCACGGCTACAATTATCCAGCGCTCCCATATAAGGGTCTCCAGCCAGACAAAAACGAGGGAAGGCCGTAATTTCATCCGGTGGCACTGGGCCGCGTTTGTAAGTGTAGTACATTGGGTCACCACACAGATCCTGCCAAAAACCATCTGCACAACCGCCTAGCAGGTGTGTCGCGACCAGCACCAGTAAAATTCTACTCCTCATAGGAAATACAACGTCTACCACCGGAAATATCATAGCAGCGTGCACTGGGAGGGCAAATCGAACCCGGCGCCAGCTCCTCGGAATCACCGGGGCAGCTTGAATGCCTGATTTTGCGCTCAGTTGGCGCCGCAGGCACATGAGAAGAGGGGTACGATCGGTATTCCACATGTCGAGGCATTGGCGAGCTGTGAGGATACACGACCTGATTGCGGGTATTAGGCGTTCCGCAGGCTGTCAGCAACAGGCTCATAGAGAACGCGAAAATAACAATCGGGGAGTTTTGCATGGGTATTTCTCCGTATCGGTACCACGCGAAGCGGTCTTCGCGTACTTCGGTTTAAGATCGGGTTATGCCCTCATGTCCAAGCGCACAGTATTTCCATAAACACTAATAGACTCTCATAATCGGAAAGAACCAAGTCGCGGAGTTGTACATGCTGTCGGCGCACTCCACTCCGCATTGAAAACTGGCCGGTGAAGGTTGCAGATATTTGGAATCATAACTGCCTATTTCGGCAAAGCTGGCACCCTGTCCATCAGTACCTGTCTCGAAATAGAATGGGTCTTCACCCTCCACATCTTCAGCAGGCACAAACAAGCAACCTTGTATCACCAACACCGTCAAGAGCGGCAAGGCGAATCTCCCTGAAAGTCTCATGATTCGACTCCCCCATTGTTTCAGTGTTGCACTAATAGCTGTCTTCAGAGAGTCTAGCTGCAGGAAATTTGCGAGTAATTGGCGCCGAGGGATTTATGCGCATAATTCATTTTTATGTAGCTTTTAGCGCCAATAGTTTTTAGTGGAAGCGGTGAATCCCGACGAAGCCCAAATAAGAAAATGGTGCCAAGAACCAATACGTATCCATTGGACCTCATCACTTTTCGCTCAGGGTGAAGAACATCCCAGCCAGGCTGATCTTTAGTATCCAACTGGTAATATCCAGGTGGTCCTTCATGCTATTTGAAGGGCTTTCCCTGCTCTGATCGCGCCCCGTCTAAAAGAATCCGGCCAGTCGACCTGCGCCAATAGCAACGGTTCTGGACAATGCCAAGGTATATGTGCGGGCAACCATGTTAAGGCTGCACCCAGGCCGGAACAGTTCCAGGGCGACAGCGATTCGGAAACAATCAATCTCCCTGTTACTAATAAGGAAGGGGGGAAGAATACCCCCTCTGCCAGGATCGTATGAGGCATGGGTGTCGATTACGAGCGCACAGGGATGTATGTACAGCGCATCTCGGGAGAGGGGTATTCTTTCCTTCCGACCCGGTAGCAACGGCGACTGTTACACTGTCTAGCAGCAGGCTCTGGATCGCTCTTTTTTCATCTGCTGATACAGAGAACTTTGGCCTTTATTATTAGACCCTGCGGAAATCCAGCATTCTCTGCAGTGCAATCATCGCCTTGCGCCCCAAATCGTTGTCCACAAAGATTTCATTCCCGCCCAGCTCCAAAACCCCGCACAGATTCTCCAGCGAATTCATTGCCATCCATGGACAGTTGGCGCAGCTGCGACAAGTGGCACCTGCGCCAGCAGTTGGGGCAATAATCAGCTCTTTATCCGGACACTCTCGCTGCATTTTGTAAAAAATGCCCTGGTCTGTCGCTACAATGAAGCGTTTCTGTGCACGGGTTTTGGCAGCATTAATTATCTGCGAAGTGGAGCCCACGACATCTGCCAAAGCAACCACTGACGCCGGTGATTCAGGATGTACCAGCACTGCTGCATCTGGATACAAGGCTTTAAGATCCCTCACCCCCTTTGCTTTGAACTCCTCATGCACGATACAGGCGCCATCCCACAGCAACACATCCGCGCCGGTCTCACGCTGCACATAACCCCCCAAGTGCTTGTCCGGCGCCCACAGGATTTTCTCACCCTTGGCATCCAGATAATCCACAACATCGAGAGCAATACTGGAGGTTACCACCCAATCGGCACGGGCCTTCACCGCCGCGGACGTGTTGGCATAAACCACTACTGTGCGGTCGGGGTGCTGATCGCAAAATGCCGCGAACACCTCCGATGGGCAACCCAAATCCAGGGAACAGGTAGCCTCCAAAGTGGGCATCAGAACACGCTTGTTGGGCGTTAGAATCTTGGCGGTTTCACCCATAAACTTAACCCCGGCTACCACCAGAGTGTCGGCCGGGTGTCGGGCGCCAAAGCGGGCCATTTCCAGGGAGTCCGAGACACAGCCACCGGTCTCTTCGGCCAGTGCCTGAATCAAGGGATCGGTATAATAATGCGCCACCAGCACAGCATTTTGCGCTTTCAGTAAGCACTTGATACGTTCACGCCAAACCCGCAATTCCTCTTCACCGTACTGGGACACAACCGACCCCGCCAAATGGGCCTCTACCAGGGAGGGGGCATCTAACGTGCCTGCGACATTAGACTTATGAGTCATTGCTAGCCACCATCAGGGAAAAAGGCGCATTATAACGCAATGGAAGGCCACCAAAACGGGTTGACTGCACCCTCAGGATCTGGCTGGAAACTGGCAGCAAAGTGCATCTACTTTATTCCCACAACACCAAAACGGGTGCCATATGGTGATTCTGGTGATGGAACACGTGAAAACCCGACCTTCCGCTGCTTTTAGTCTCCATCTGCTTGAACAGGCAATCTGGCTCTGATTACTATGCAACTGCGTTGGACGATCCCTGAGCGTCAGCGTATAGACCCCGACATATCGCGTTTGGTGAAGATGCGCTACTTCAAGGGCGCCTTCGCCGGTCCAATTGTGCCGGGCGTAAATTGCTCCTAGACAAGCCCGGGGTTGGTCGTTCAGGCCATAGGGCTGGCAACTAGCGAGCGGGGTAGCCCACCATACCCTCATCATCGGTTAGGATGGCGACAGCTTTCACTGCAGAGACCCCCAGATCCCGATCTCAACGCTCAAAATCGAGGGACTATTCTCACGAAAATCGGGTTTGGCGCTGTCACCATAGAGTCAGGTAGCCGTGCGCACAGACTATTGAGCTCAATGCCGATACCACTACTTACGCGGATATCCACGCCTGTATCGGCGAACACAGTCCTCAGATCACCGCTTTGGAGAAACACCGTTCTCACAACCTCACCACCAGGTTTCGAAGAGTCTACACCTTGGCAAATGGCATTTTCACCACAGGCGACAGAGATCTGTTTTCGGGGTCTGGCTATTTTCGATATCAGCGCGGTATTCCAGCCGACTCTGTATACGAATCACCCGAATTTCGAAGTAAGTGTGCAGGGTTTTCATTTCCTGCGGAAGCACTGGTTCTGCACAGGGCAGAGTGCAATAGCATTACGGTGTTGAGAAGGATTTTCTGGGCCACATCCAGACCGTCACGTACCGATCCTATCCTATTGCAAAGCAGGTAGAAAAGACAGCGGGGTTCGATCTGGGTCTGCAGCAGTTTGCGTTCAGATAGCAGAATTTCTGTTGCCGGGTCGAGTGCAGACTCTTGACATGTCCTCTGCTACTGCCTGACACGCCTGATCTCCATAGTAGTTGTTGGAGTAGTTGCAATCCACACAAGGGGCTTGATGATATTTACCCCCCTTAAATAGCCTATCTATCATCGCGATAATAGTTTTCATATTTCCCTCCTATGCTCTAAATAACCGATAGCGTAACACAGTGGGAGAAATGTAATAAAATAGTCTTTTTCACTAAGCTAAATAGCCTGCCCCTATGAAAATATTCCTGCACTGAATCCGGCTACAGTCCCGCTTGACTTTATAACCAGGAAAAAGGAAATACCTCTGAGAGTTTGGAACTGCATCTGCTTAAAAATACCAACACAAGGGGCTGCACTGCAAGGCATGATAATGTGGACAGTAGCTCCTGAGGTGTCCCGGTTTAAAGTTATGGCTTGTTAGCAGGTCTTAGGCTCCTCGACACATAAAAAAGCCCCGGGAGTGCCAGGGCTTTTGTTGGTATACAGGCTCACAATATTGTGGATCAATTATCAGCCTGCATACACCATCTTCAGTTGTTGATGTTTATATTATTCAAACTTAACGCCAGACTCCCCATTGCCCAGTTGTGCCTGGCTCCTCACCTCTTGTCCACCAGCCTGCTGTCCATGTTTTTCCACTATGAGTTACCACATCACCCGAAGTATAGACCTGACTACTATCCCACTTTTGAACTGTAGGGTCTGTGGGATCAGTGGGATCAGTGGGATCAGTGGGATCAGTGGGATCAGTGGGATCAGTGGGATCAGTGGGATCAGTGGGATCAGTGGGATCAGTGGGATCAGTTATGTTTGATGGTTCTACGACAAATGAATACACTTCTTCATCAATGGCAGCGTCACTACTGATCGTCAACCTAAAGGTTAATTCCTGACGTATATTCGGCAGGCTTGACGTATCGATGATTAAGGCATTATCAGGGCCATTGGAAGTTTGCACTTGACTGCCACTGACTTCCGACCATTGTGAATGAGTGACATCACCTTTGCTTTCCCCCTGTGTAAGCACCATATAGTCCCCGTGCATCACTTTTGCGTTAACCGGTGACTTTAAAACTCTAGGCGTAATCACCGCCATTAATTCGCTCCCATTATCGATAATGGTGAGCTGACCAGAAGCTCTCGGATCTTTTGAATTAAAATAATTCCCATGCAAATCATTCCGGAAATACATGTAATGATTCATTTCTTCATGCCAGCGGCCAATAAAAACGTTTCCATTATGATTTGACTCATACCATCCGGTGACTTGAGAAGCCAAGAGTCTATCCCAATCGTTTTTATTGCCCTCCGTGATCGACAATGAGAATGAGGAGTGTTCTTCTCCATTTTTATTGAACACCGTATACTTTACTGTATCGCCAACACTTACTGAGTTTAAATTAATCTCTTGCGGGATAAAAGTGTTACCCTGAACAAGGTACGGTTGCGTCGTATCTGGATCGGGCTCTACGGGCGGCTCAACATCATTATTTGTAATGATGATATCACTACAGTTATAGAAGCCTTCACCAACTGGGTCTATTCGCTGCCAGCGCACAAATAAAACGGCATTTCCCACCCTGTCTTCGGGAATGGTGACATTCATACGGTATTTACCGTTAACAACTGGCACATTACCTACTTCTTGAATAAGATCGAGATCACCCCAAGCTAATGGCTTTGATAAATCTGCATTGGATTTGGTTAAGTAAAACTCCCAAAATGAAGGATTGTGTGGCGCTGTTGCATTGAAAACGTACTCAAACGTACCAGCGTTGATCTCGACACGATTCCAGGCGTCCGTTCCTGCACCCATCCCTCTTTTTTGGGAGTCATTGGCATAGCATAGGGTACCGTCAGGGACCGCACTTCTTACGGTGGCAATGTTGTTATAGTCAGGGATATTAATAGAAAATTCATTGCGCTGTTGAAATGGATATGGCCCTGAGATGCTCTTGGCTAAAGCACACCCGGCATTTGGTGGTGTCCCGGACCAAACATTGCCTTGTTCATAGCAGATTTGCTGTCTGGCCTTGGGGTACTCGGACCAGCCATGGGCCTGTGTCTGTAGGCTATATGGCATCAACAATATCGATGCAATGGCAAACTTTGTTCTTAATATCATAAAATTACTCTTAATTAGTCAATACTCTTTGGTGGGGCCACCGTCTGGGCCGCCACCAAGAAAAGTGAAGTTAAGACATGGCAACAGCTAAAATGTTCCCACGCAAATTGTATTGCCTGAAACATCCTATAATTCAGAAGCTGGTACAGCCTGATCAGCATTATAAAAGCAAGCCCCTGACTGAATCTGTGAATTTGGTTGGCTTTTTGACATTTTTCATATTCATTACTAAGCGGGCTCAAAAGGGCAAGCTTTGTAAATTCAGGGTGCTGTTATAAACAGCAGTTTTTCGGATCTCATGTCTTGAAAATTTCTACCTACGTGAAAATGATACGCTCAAAAAAGAAATTTTAGTGAAAGACTACACTGCGCCTATCCCACCAAATTTCTGTAAAGTGATAAAGTGAAGATTTTCTGCTGCATAATTTAATTCGATACTATCTATAAAAAGTAGATGCAGTAGCTGGAAAAATTTTTCCAGTCCAGTGGCAGTGTAAATCACACCAAACTACAATAGCTCCGCCTTAAGTGATTTCGGTAGATAATTTTACTCCGGCGGTTAGCAGTAGAAGGTCACTGCGCAGAGGTTTATCTTCACATCTCTTCAATCAACCGCTCCAGAAATGTCACGAAGCTGCGGCAGGTTTAGGTACTGTTCAGCCAGGTGATGTCGCGTGTGGATGTGATACGCTTGATGCAAGCATCCGAACAGAGACTCTATCGCCGACGCAAACAATATGACGGGACGGGAACCGACTAACTAAAGGAATCCAAGTGACAACTAAAGGAGAGTGAACGGTTGCGTCGAGCAAGATCGGATCTGACGCCGAACAAATTATTTGAGGTGGTAGAGGCGACGGTCACCCAGTCGCCCCCCCAGTTAGAACCCAGCGTGCGCTATTTACGCACTAGGCTCAAGACAAAACCCTTCACGCAGTTATTGGCTGTAGAGTGTGTGGTAGATCCTCACTCTAGGTAACGGAAACAGACGCAAAAAGCGCCCAAACTTCTCCCAGCTGAACGATTTCCGCTGGCTGCGCCGATTGAGCCACTTGAATAGAATCCGCGTAGACTGGTAGAGGAATTGGCCAACACGCCTTGCATTGAAGCTCATACCGAAATAGCGGATATGACCAGCAAGCTTAGCACGGAAGATTTTCCATATAACAGCCAACGGTGCTCTATTCCTGACTTGGCGAGCCCATTGATTTACCTTCGTCAGCTTAGAGCGAACACGTTTACCGCTCGTTTTAACTTTCGGTATTACACGGCCTTTGCGAGACCGTCCCAGGTGGAAAGTAAATCCGAGAAAATCGAATATACCTTGCTTATTTGTATTAGTTCAGACCAAATCTGACACATCTCCTTGAAAAGAGGGGGTTTACCGGTTTTGATGAAAGCGACGAAACCTGTAACCAAAACCAAGGATAAACCCCGTGATTCATACTAACGATCGCATCATTAAACACAAGACCGGTCTGCTCAATCTGACGGAAGAACTCGGCAATATCTCCAAAGCCTGCAAGATGCTCGGCGTATCGCGAGACACCTTCTATCGTTACAAAGAAGCCGTATCCAGCGGCGGCGTGAACGCCCTGCTGAAGAAGAACCGGCGGGTGCCAAATCACAAGAATCGCGTTGACTCAGCTATCGAAGAAGCAGTGCTGGCTTATGCCCTTGAAGAGCCTGCTCATGGGCAGGTACGGGTATCCAATGAGCTACGTAAGCGCGGTGTCTTTGTATCGTCTAGCGGGGTTCGCAGTATCTGGTTACGGCATGACCTGGCTAACTTCAGACTCCGCCTGAAAGCCCTGGAAGCCAAAGTGGCAAAGGAAGGTCTGATTCTCACTGAATCACAGGTTCAGGCTCTGGAACGCAAACGTCATGATGACGAAGCCTGCGGCGAAATTGAGACCCAACATCCTGGTTATCTGGGCTCACAGGACACCTTCTACGTTGGGACATTCAAAGGTGTTGGACGTGTATACCAGCAGACCTACGTTGACACCTACGCAAAAGTGGCACACTGCAAGCTGTATACAACAAAGACGCCAATCACTGCAGCAGACCTTCTGAATGACCGTGTGTTGCCATTCTACGCTTCGTGTGAGCTACCTGTGCTGCGCATCCTGACTGATCGTGGCACCGAGCACTGTCTATGCCGGCCAGTGTAGGTCCTCGTGATGTAAATACCACTTTTCCCTTTGATATATCCCATCACCTGAAAGACAGCATATATGGGCGGAATCGATGTCATTATATGGACATGATCCAGCATTACGTCCCCCTCCTCAATCAGACTCTCCTTTTGTCGGGCAAACTAGTGAAACACTGTGGCCAACACTCTGTGCATCTGTCCAAACAGTACCTTCCTACGATACTTTGGGATAAAAACTATAGGGTACTTACACTCCCACTTCGTGTGACTTAAACTGTCCACTTGTCTCATCGTGCCTTCTTTATGTATTGCTGGGCGGCTCACACATTCGAGTTAATCTGGGACTTCCGGATCTGTCAAACTACGCGTGCCTCCCCGGCAGGGCCGGGGGAGGCTGCCTTTGGACTAGTTTATTAGCCGCAGATTCTGGTTTCTTACTCTTTTTAGTGTTAAGTAACTCGCCGTTTATTCCTGACCCAATAATATTAATTTCTTGGTCAATAAAGGTACTGGGGGGGGCAGGAAAAGTTCACAGTGTGCTCCCAAGGTGATTTCTCAACAAAAAATCTGAATGAAAGCGTAAATGCGCTTCAATAAACGAGGCGATGAAGTAATGGCTGTGGTCATAGCCCGTATGACGCTCCAGTCGAATCGGATATCCGCAAGCTTCAGCCGCTAGTTGCAGGGCTTCGGGTCGCAGCTGTTGCTTGAGAAATTCATCCTCTTCCCCCTGGGAAATTAACAGGGGCAGAGGACTGACCGCACGGCCTACCAGTACTGTCGCATCGTACTCCTCCCAGCTGGTAGTATCCGCTCCCAGATAAGCACCCAATGCTTTTTCACCCCAGGGACACGCCATGGGGTTGCAGATCGGGCTGAAAGCCGAGATAGAGGTGTAACGCTCGGGGTTTCGAAACCCGATCACCAGGGCACCATGTCCACCCATGGAATGCCCGCTGATTGCGCGCCGCTGGTTTATGGGAAAATTCGCCTCGATCAATAGCGGCAATTCCTCTACGATATAATCGTACATTCGGTAATGCCGCTTCCAGGGCTCGTGTGTGGCATTGACATAGAAACCCGCTCCCTGGCCCAGATCATATTCTGGGTCATCAGCGACGCTCGCCCCCCGCGGGCTGGTATCCGGCATCACCAGAACAATGCCCAGTTCGGCGGCCATACGCTGGGCACCGGCTTTCTGGCTGAAGTTTTCGTCCGTACAGGTGAGGCCGGAGAGCCAGTAGAGAACCGGATATCGGTGTCCAGGTTCTCTGTCGGCAGTCTGAGGCAGGAAAATGGAGAATTGCATCGGGCAACTCAGGACCTTAGACCAGTGCCGATATTGCTGCTGCAGGCCGTCAAAAGATTTGGTACTGCTGACAAGTTCGAGAGACATATTCCTATTTCCACTCACGCTTGGTCGTAATGAATCACACTGCGAATGCTTGTGCCTTCGCGCATTAAATCGAAAGCGTCATTGATTTTTTCCAACGTCATAGTATGGGTAATAAAGTCATTCAGCTGAAACTCCCCCGCCAGATAGCGCTCCACATAATCCGGTAATTCCGAACGACCCTTCACGCCACCAAACGCCGTACCACGCCAAACCCGACCGGTTACCAGTTGAAATGGACGGGTACTGATTTCCTGTCCCGCACCGGCAACTCCGATAATGACTGATTCCCCCCAGCCTTTGTGGCAGCATTCCAGAGCAGCGCGCATTACCTGCACATTGCCGATACACTCAAAGGAGTAATCCACACCACCATCGGTCAGGTCGACAATCACCTCCTGGATCGGTTGTTCATAATTATTTGGATTCACGCATGCTGTAGCGCCCAGTTTTTTTGCCAGTAAAAATTTATCCTCATTCACGTCAATGCCGATAATACGTTCAGCTCCGGCCATTTTAGCCCCGATCACCGCAGACAGACCGATGCCTCCAAGGCCGAAAACCGCCACGGTAGAACCCGATTCAACTTTTGCCGTATTCATCACAGCGCCCATACCGGTGGTAACGCCGCAACCGAGCAGGCACACTTCCCTAAGGGGCGCCTCGGGGTTGATTTTGGCCAGAGAAATTTCCGGCAGAACCGTGTACTCGGAGAAAGTAGAGGTGCCCATATAATGATAAATGGGCTGGCCATTAATCGAAAAACGGCTAGTACCATCAGGCATCAGGCCCTTGCCCTGTGTGCTGCGAATTTTTTGACACAGGTTGGTTTTTCCAGACAAGCAAAACTTGCACTCCCCACACTCAGGCGTATACAGGGGAATCACATGGTCTCCAACCTGCAAGCCGGTAACACCCGCACCTACCGACTCGACAATACCCGCTCCCTCGTGACCGAGGATTGCAGGAAATACACCCTCCGGATCTTCCCCGGACAGTGTGAAGGCATCGGTGTGACAAACCCCGGTAGCCATCAACCTGACGCGAACTTCGCCTCTTTGCGGAGGCATCACCGCGATTTCCTCGATAGAAAGCGGTATACTCGCTTTCCAGGCCACAGCCGCTTTGCAGTAGATGATGTCCGTTCCCATAAATCATTCCCTATTGATACCGGTCAGATGAAACTGGCGTTCAGCATAACCCCTCACCGTGAGCGAGGCAAAAAGGTAGTGGAAGGGGGGTGTGCAGCAACCCCTAGAATAAACAGCCTCCATTGGTATTGGGTTTACAGCGGTTGCCATCAAACCGGCCATGAGTAACCGATATGTCTGCAGGATAAGAGGTGCAATCTAACAGGCCCAGCACTCAGACCTGGCGCAACAAGCCACTGCTGAGCCTCAATCAGTTTATTTCACGTTGATATTTACGCCACTGCAAAGGAGAACTGCCGTGAATGCTCCGAAAAGCTTTTGAAAAAGCGCTGACATCCGTATAACCCAGACTTGCAGAGAGCAAACCGATATCAATACTGGAGGCGCGCAAATGCCAGCGCGCTGTCTCCATACGTGCCTGCTGTAAGAGCTGCCTGAAAGAGGTTCCCAAGTCATTCAAGCGTCGCTGCAAAGTGCGCACCGGCATGTCCATCAATCGGGAAATCTGCGCCAGACTGTGCTGCTTGGCACCCAGCGTTTGTAAAATCAAGGTGCGTACCTGCGCGGCAATATCCCCCTGGTATTGCTTGATCAGCCCATGGGTAAACTTCTCGAAGTAATTGATCAAGCTGGGGGCGGGGGCGTTGATTGGGCGACGCAACAAAGTGGCATCAAAAATTAGACAATCCCGCTCCTGAGCAAACAGCACCTCAGTATCGAAATACTCCCGATAGCGCTGCATAGAGGAAACCGGGGCATGGCGAAACAGCACCTGTAGAGGACGGATGTCAGTGCCTGCCAGTTCCCGAAACAGCCTGCAGGCCGCGCCCATCGCCAACTCACTGTACTGATCTGTGTCATTGAGTCCGGAAAAGTGGCTGATCCGCTGCGCATGCAACCGCTCCCCCTGCTCCGAGAGTCGCCAGTGGTCCGCCTGATTGTGCAAAACCATATAGCGATGACACGCGCTCAGAGCCGTATCCAGGTTCCCCCCATTGAGTAGTAGTTTTCCCAGGATCCCCAGCATTCTCAGCCCCTGCATCTCGGCGAGTCGCATGCCAAAGTCATCACACTGCAACTCCCGCTTACACACATTCAGCAGGTCTACTAATGTAGAGATGGAAATCAGTATCTCTGGGCGGCGCACACACTTTGGGGGAAGAGAGGCGCGGGCCAACAGTTCGGCTGGTACACCACCCAATTGAGGTACAAGCGTATCGAAACCCGCCAAAGTACCGATGCGGATTTCATAAGTGGGTTTCATGGGTCCATCTCCGGGATTTAGCCTTTACTCTATCGGCCACCAGATTACAGGTGCTTGGCTGCCCACCTATCCTATAAGGGTGTGTCTCCGAGCGGGCGCAATAACAAAGTGGATGAGGAACAGTAACAGAACGGTATCATAACAGGCCAAATCCACTCGGGTAACAGAGAGGCCTAGCCAAACCCAATACTGCCGGGGTTTCGTCATCCGATCGCTTCCAGCATGAAAAACAACTGTGCTTTTTGACCAGACTTTACAACCCACCGCCACGGTTACCCACCCGGCGACCAGTGTTGCCAGGCTGCAGTTGATCGCAAGGTAAAGGGAAGAACACTCACCTCTCGGGGCCGTACGAAGCATCAATGGGAACTGTGAAGACAAAAGAGGACACTCACAGCCTATTTGCGTTGGAGGATTTTTTTGCCGTGAGGCATGAGCCCCATTGTCCATCCTGTCCGGTAAGGAATGCCATGGGGCCTGCGGGAGCCTAAAGATAGGGGCCTCAGACCCCCTTCAGTGATGCGCCGACACCGCCGAAGCGAAATGACCACCTTGTTTGGCGGCGATTGCTGCTGTGATATCACCCAGGCTCAAAATGCCCACCATGCGTTTCTCGCTATTGAGTACCGGCATTCGGCGCAGCAATTGCTGCTCCATCTTGTGCATGGCAGAGAGCAGCTCGTCCTCTTCCCAGCACCACTCGATACCCTCGGTCATGACATCGCGGGCGCTGAGTGTTGAGCAAGTTTCCCCCTGTACTACGCCGCGGCATACAATATCACGGTCGGTTATCATACCGACCAGCCTGTCATTTTCACCGATAGGTACGGCACCAATATCTTCATCACGCAGGATTTTCGCCACTTCTTCTAGTGGCATATCCGGGCTACACCAGGTGACACCCTGGTGCATTGCCTGTTTCACTTTCATCATCTACCTCCGTCTGCCCCGAGGATTCGGGCTGCCAGGTGACGGGCTGCTCCCGCCACCTTTGTAGTGTTTTGAATCAATGCACTTCGATACGCTTTCTCTGGGGAAGTTGTCCTTCGTGTTTCGGGACTTTCAAGGTCAGAATCCCGTCTTTAAAGTTCGCATCTATATCATTCTCACGGACTTCCTCGCCCAGATTGAAACTGCGCAGGAATTTTCCGTAGCGACGCTCCTGGCGAAGTATCTGTCCGTCCTGCTTTTCCTTCACTTCCCTGTGCACTTCCGCTTCCAGGGTCAAAACACCATTTTCCAGGGTCACGCTAATATCGTCCTTGCCAACCCCGGGCAGCTCGGCACTGATCTCATACATATTCTTCCGCTCACTCACATCAATACGGGGTGAAAAAAACCCCTCCCGCTCGCCGCCGATGGCGCGTGCAGGATAGAGCATTTGCTCAATCATATTATCCAGATCCAGCAGGGATCCTCTCGGTATCAGACTCATAATTACAACCTCTTTACTTCCACCATATGGCAAGAGACACAGACATGACGTTAGAATCCAACCCTGTGTCTCAAGCGCCTTTAGTTCATTCTAGAAAATCCATCAGCACTCGGGAGGAAGAAGCACTCGCTATAACCATCACAAACAGCATTAAAAAATGCGCTTTAATTACTTTTCATCTATCACTGAACAACATTCCCATTGACTGACAAATACTCTTTCGCCGATGGCGCAGTATCTAACTAACATACGGGTATAGAAGCAGCGGGGGAATAGGCATGGTATTAGCATGGGTTCTCGTGGCCAACCAGTCTCAAGCCCGAATTTTCGAGGCTCAAAAACGCGCTGGGCAACTCCATGAAATAGAGGATCTTTTTCACCCAGAATCCCGATTGCCAGGGCGCGAGCAGGTGAGCGATGCTCCAGGGCGTAGTTTCGACAGCCACGGCCAGGGCCGCCACGCTATGGGCAATTTCGCAGAAATACACCGCCGCAACGGAGAGAGATTTGCCAAGGAGATTGCCAAAACACTGGAACGGGGCAGGCAGGAAGGGCGCTATGAAAAATTGTACATCGTGGCAGAACCCTACATGGTCGGTAGTTTACGCGATGCGCTCAGAATACCAACCCGTGCTACTGTCGCCGGTGAGACAGGCAAAAACCTGGTGGACTTTCAACCAGAAGAGATACGTGCGCAACTGCCCATCTGGTTATAATTCTAAGGCGCTTTGTATTTTCGAGCGGAAGTAGTCTCTGGCTGAGGTATTCACCGGAAAGGGCAACAAGATCCCTAAAACACTGCTCATTTAAAAAACTTATACTCTGGCGGTATCTGCAAGCAATCTTCCAATCAAAGAATCCTTTTTCTCCCATAGTTCATACACCCAGCGGTTAAATTCAGCGCGGAACACCTGATCGTTGGTATAATCTGAAATGACAAACCTCTGCGGAATTTGAATCTGCTCAACACGGACTATCACCCGCTTCACCTTGCCGGCAAGAAAATCCACAAAGGATGGAGCGCCATCGGGATACACGATGGTGATATTCAGTAAACGGTTGAGTTGCTTTCCCATACTTTGCATGGCAAAAGCGATACCACCAGACTTGGGCTTTAGCAGATGTTTGAATGGCGAACCCTGTCTATCATGTTTTGCACGGGTAAAACGTGTTCCTTCCATAAAGTTCATAATGCTGGTTGGGATAAGCTTGAAGTGCTCACAGGCCTTCCGGGTGACCTCCAGATCCTTGCCCCGCATTTCCGGATGTTTCTCCAGGAAGGTCTTGCTGTAGCGTTTCATAAAGGGGAAATCCAGTGCCCACCAGCAAATCCCCATCACCGGCACCCTAATCAGCTCCTGCTTGATAAAGAATTTCAGAAAAGGGATTTTTCGATTGAAGACAGATTGCAGTACAAAGATGTCAGCCCAGCTCTGATGGTTTGATGTGACCAGATACCAGCCTTGTTTATCAAGATTTTCCACCCCTTCTACATCCCACTGTGTTTTCTGGGTTAGTTTCATCCATCCTTTATTCAGGGTAATCCATGCACCCGCAATTCCCATAAATATGGAGGAAAAGAACTTGCGCAACCCAGAGAAGGGGAGGAGCAGTCGAAGCACCACAAAAAATAAAATGGGAAGGAAACAGAGAATGGTGATAACTCCCAACAGACTCGAAGCCAAAACCAAAATTACCTGAGAGGGGAAAAAATTTAACATCTTACACTTCTACATTGACTTTACTGGGCATAGAACTCTTTTCAGTGAACAATCGGCGAGCATCCAGAGTGTTGAAGCGGCTCTCAACAGCCTCAGATATGCCGGGTGATACCCGCCGGAGTAAGAACCGCTCGCCCGGGTTCGGCTCTTGCCGGGCATAGTTAGGCATCCAATCACTACCCTCACCCCTTGGCCATTTTAAGATTCACCCGGGGTTGCTCCCATAGTGATCTATACAGGCCAAGAGTGGCTGGTATAGCAGTGTGGAACACTACCCACATTTTCTGCCCCCAAGAACAACCACCATGCTATGGCTACAACCTGACTCTCAGCCCGAGAGCACCGACTTTACCCCTCGGGACCACTTTGAACCCAGTAAAATTGGGTGATCCGTCACCGTCTCTGGCATAGCAGTTTGATATTTTCGACCGTATAGTCTGCCTTACTCCAAGCCGAGGAAAAGACTTCATCAGAAAAAGAGGGAACAGATAAGAAACCGGCAGTAACCAAGACAAAAAAGCGGGTTTCAACTGCATAATTTCTTCCCCATGGGAGCAATAAGCGCCATTGTACCTTTTCTACCAACCCCATGAAGCCCCTTTTCACGCCAGGCACAATAGCACTTGTCCGCCATCCCAAAACTAATTACATACGGGCAACCGGTTTTATTCGGCTGCTAAACTATCCATTGACAACAAATGCGGCCATGCTGCCCGCTTTTGTTCGGCAGGTGCGCCTGTCTTGGATGTTACGGGCGCGTTTTTTTGCACTTCCCGACCCCATCCACAAAGCCAAGCCATTGGCACCACAATGCCAGGCCCGGTTGTGAAAGCCTACCGGGCCAAGCCTCCAGGGATTGCGATACCACACCAGGAGTCGCGCATGCAAACTACTGCGGGCAAACATTTCCATCGCAAACAGTGGCTGAGTGTCCAGCAGGCCATCAGTCACCTGAGCGCCCTGGCGGAGGAACCACTCACCAGCGCCCACCTCGCAGATCTTGCCGAGGAGCAACTCCTCGATCTCTACTGGTACCGTCCCGGACAAAAATTGACCTTTCAGGACCGTATTGGAACTCAGGAGCTGGTGGAACCTCTGCGGCTGTGCACTGATAATCGCAGCAACTGGCGTGCCATTGCTGGGATTCTGCGTCACAACCCGGCCCTGCCCGCCTACGAGCAGGATACCCCCCTGCTGGAGGACGCCAAGGGCAATCGACTGCGCATTACCTTTGAGCATAACCAGCGCCCTGAGCCCTTTAGCAGCCGCTGGTATCCGAGCCTGGCGGAGCTGGTATTAAAGCGCAGTGATCTTGAGCAGCTAGAGCCCCGCCTGTTTTCTCCCCAGGAAACGGACAGCAGCCTGGAACACCAGTTATTACTCGATATTATCTGGCACTTGGAGGAGTTGGCCCTGGACGGGGAACGACACTCTGTCAGTTGGCTGGTAGATCAGCTTGCAAACCGCTCCCCCACATTGGATCGCAGTACCTGTGAACAAGTGCTTCAGGCCGCGAAACGCCAACATACACAACCCCGCCCTCATTAATCAAAGCCTCCCCGGTAAGTAGGTAGCCACTTACTTTCGACTAGGCTCTTCCCCCCACACTCACAGGCCGGCATTGGTCGCAGACCATAAAGGCGATACCCTAGCTTCAGGCACCAGGCACCAGGCACCAGAAACAAAGCCCTTGGAGGTAGACAGTGCGCTTCAGGAATCACCAGACACACTACGGTTGGATCGCCATCACATTACACTGGCTGATGGCACCGAGTATTATCGGTCTCTTTGCGCTCGGGTGGTGGATGCGCCAATTGTCCTACTATGATCCCTGGTATCAGCAGGCGCCAGACATCCATAAAAGTATCGGCGTACTTATGCTGCTTCTGCTCCTATTTCGACTGCTGTGGCGCGTTTTTAACCCATCGCCACAACCCTTACCCACCATCCCACGCTGGCAATCCCTGGCTGCGAGGGCCACCCACGGCTTTATCTATTTGGTATTATTCAGCATCATGTTATCGGGATACCTGATTTCCACCGCGGATGGGCGGGCAATTGAAGTGTTTGGCTGGTTCAGCCTGCCACCCACTGTCCGGGGCATCCCAAATCAGGAGGATATTGCCGGCCGCGTGCATGAAATACTCGCCTGGAGCCTAATGATTCTAATCGCAGTACACGCCCTGGCCGCCTTGAAGCACCATTTTATCAACCGGGATACAACCCTACGCAAAATGTTAGGCACCACGACCAGTTCTCCATCAAGCAGAAATCGTGCTTAAAAGCCAACAACACTCACAAGTACAAGAAAGGAAACCATACTATGAAAAAGCCCATCGCACTCCTATTTGCAGCTCTGTTACTGGGCACAACGGCCCATGCTGCAGAGTACAAAATAGATACCAAAGGCGCTCACGCTTTTGTTCAATTCCGCATCAAACACCTGGGTTACAGTTGGCTCTATGGTCGCTTTGACGACTTTAGCGGCTCCTTCTTCTACGATGACGAGAAACCCGAAACGTCCTCGGTCAATGTCAATATCGACGTGACCAGCCTGAACAGCAACCACGCCGAACGGGACAAACACCTTCGCGGAACGGATTTCCTCAACACGGCCAAATTCCCAACCGCCACCTTTAAAAGCACCAGCTTCGAACCCCTGGAAAATGGCAAGGCACGCCTGAACGGCGAACTGACCCTGCACGGTGTCACCAAGCCAATAACCATTGATGTAAGCAACATTGGTGGGGGCAAGGACCCATGGGGGGGCTACCGCCAGGGCTTCAGCGGGGCCACGGAGTTCGAGCTGAAAGATTTCGGTATCGATTACAACCTGGGCCCTGCATCCCAGAAAGTGGAGATGATTCTGGATATCGAAGGCATCAGAATCTAGGCTTGGATGTTCCACTCTAAATATGAAGGGCTTTTGGCTATATGGCGGGGCCCTTTATTTTTGTTCCCGCAAAAATTCGACCGACAGCGAATCAGCCAGCGGCGACGTCATTTTCGTTTGGAGTCCAAAGGCCAAAAAAAGACCCTACCCAGAACCGCCAAACAATTTTCGAGACTATTCACTCGACTCGGGCCCCACGAAATCCCATGAAGAACAAAAAATTCCGAGCAGGTTGGCCAGTATTTCAGGGAAAGCGTCGGAAGGTGTCGTGGAAGGCCAACTCAAATGCGGGATTGTAGTCACAAACATTGCATTCACCCTTCAGATGGGTATAAATGACAGAATAATATTGAGCAATGTACACAACTTGTAAGCGACTACTCACTCACAGTAATCCTGCTCAACTGCTCAGCACGGCAACGGCCTCAATCATCCCAGGATTTCTCTTACCCAATAGGGTTCAGTACGCGCCTGGCTTTGAGAAAACAGCAGTTTTGCCCACAAGGAGGCTCCGGTAACAGGACACAAGAAATGGCTTACCTACAACACCCAGAAAGAGATCAACCGGTTTATCTTGTAGCGCACCACACTATTGGTCGCCGCCAGGGCGCCGTGGATACACGCATTACCTCTGCCGAGATTTCCGGCATCCATGCAGCCATTCAATGGACCGGTACCCATTGGAATATTCGCGATCTCAGTCGTAATGGAACCTGGCTCAACGAACAACAACTGGTCCCCGCCAAGAGTTACCCCCTGCAACACGGCGATAGAATCTGTTTCGGCCGGGCAAACAATCCCACCTGGATTGTCGAGAATCTCGACGCCCCTGAGAATCTGTTAATTGACCTCCAAACCGGGGATGCCCAGCTACTGGAACAATACCATCTGTTACCGGATGACAGCGAACCTCTGGCAAGTCTGCATTTCAATCCCGTTGCCGGGCAGTGGCAATATGAGTTCACTGGCAACTCGGCCGAAGGTGGCAACAAATCCCTGCTTGGCCACAGTGACCGCATTGACTGCGGTTTACACAGTTGGCAGCTGTTTTTGGCCGACAACCAGGGAGCCACCAAAGAATTGGCTTTGCAGCAGCTGAGTATTACCGACTTCCACCTGCGCTTCTCAGTCAGCTCCCATGAAGAGCATGTACAGCTGCAGTTGCAACAGGCAAAGATGACACTGCCTCTTCCGGCACGTATACACAACTACCTGCTGCTCTATCTTGCGCGGGCCCGCATTAAGGATATGCAAAACGGTATGGACCAGGATTCCCAGGGTTGGGTTTCCATTCAGGTTGCCACGCACGAATTGGGCATCACGGTCAATCACCTGAACACGCAGATTTTCCGGGCGCGCAAACAGATTTCCGAATCGTTGCCGGATGCGGTCGATATCTCAAACCTTGTTGAGCGCCGATCCTGGGAAATTCGTCTGGGTTGCCACCAGTTTGAGATCCACAAAAGTACCCAATTGGAAGCCAGGACCGACTCTGAGGAGCAGTAAACCGGGTCACGCACCAGGACATCACAGGGAAAACGGTACTCAACCGGTTAAAGACTTGTCAGAAATATATCAATTTCAGAAAGTCAATACTAAGGTCTTCGGGAGAAAAGAAAACGGACCCCAACCCCATTGAAGGTAAACCGACTGGGGAGGGGAACCCGTGCGTGAATCAGAAACACACAATCTCGACAGCGGCAGCTTATCTTCGCCAAAGGATTAAACCAAAGTGCCGCTCTACAACTCGAGAGAAGACGGCTTTCCAATCCGGTTTTGGTTTCGACTATTCAAAGCCCACAGGATGAACTGCATTGCTGAAAGAACCTGTTTGCCCTGGCCATATGTCAACCGAGTGTTCGCTTCCCATTGGCTTGGCCAATCCTGGAATTAACGCCAAATCCAAGAGCCCTTTCCCTATCAGCTTTGGGACCATTGACAGCCGCATCGTTTTTCATGATTTGCGTACCAACTCAGCTGTGTTATGTTCTCCCTTGTGGTTGCGCTATAAACTGGCCAGCAACCCAATAGCAATAAGATAACGTGAACCATGCCACTTTGAAATGTGAGATAGGTCTTCACGAACCCGAGCCATCGGGTAAAATCCCCCGTCTACCCGGAAAGATCAAAGTACAATGGACGTAGCCGCGCTGGAGAAAACAGAGGTATATCAAGGCCGCTACAGCATAGAGGGCACCCTGGGCGCCGGTGGTATGGGTGTCATCTATCTGGCGGAAGATATCAAGCTTGGGCGCAAGGTGGCAATCAAGCAGCTGCGTTCAGACCTCAGAGGCGACTCTGCAGAGGCCCGTTTTCGCCGCGAAGCGCTACTGCTCGCGAGGCTCAACCACCCAAATATTGTTCGGCTTTACGATGTACTGGAGGACGGCACCAGTATTGCCTTGGTGATGGAGCTGGTAGAAGGCGTAACACTTAAGGAATGGATGCGCGAGCATACTGCCTCTCTCGGGGAGAAACTGGATCTGCTGATGCAAATCTGCCAGGGACTGGGCAAAGCCCACGCCCTGGGCATTATCCACCGCGACCTCAAGCTTGAGAATGTCCTGATCACAACCGACGGTGTGGCAAAAATCACCGATTTCGGCATTGCCAAAGCCCTCGACTGTGACCAGCAGCTGACCCGCGAGGATCATATCGCGGGTAGTATACAGGCCATGTCCCCGGAGCAGGTGCAGGGGTCTCCAATGGATGCCCGCAGTGACCTGTTCAGCCTGGGCAGCATTGCCTATGAGCTGCTCTGTGGCAGCAAGCCGTTTGAGCGTGGGGAGTTGTGCACACTGGCCTTTGCCCAGCAGGTTGTCAGCAAGCCCCATATTCCTCCCCAACTGGCCTGGCCCGATATCCCAAAGCCACTGGCCGCCCTGTTGGACCGCCTGTTGGCCAAACGTCCGGAGCAGCGCCCGGAATCCGCCCAGCAGGTCTATGCGGCCCTGGAACTGGTGTGCAAGCATGGTATTGATGCCGATACCCAGCAATACTCGGAAACGGTCACGCAACTGCTGATCCGGCCCCGCAAGAAGCGCGGGCGTATCACCGTCGGTCTGGCAGGTCTGGCTCTGTTGAGTATTGCGGCATTTTGGGTTTGGCAAACCTTTATGCAACTGCCACCACAGTATATTGCGGTGTTACCTGTAGAATTAAATGGTGAGCTTTCCGGCGAGCAGGATGCGGAAACCTTGGTTACCGCTGTGGTGCGTCAGGCCCTGATGAATACCCCCTCGAAACTCAAAGCCAGCGCCCTGGTGAGCTACACACCAAGACAAGGAACTAGCCTTGAAGAACAGTTACAACGACTACATGACCAAGGTATTACCGATGCACTGCTTGCCCGCCTCGACTGTATGAAGCAACGCTGTAATATCGAGCTACAAAGAGTGAACCCTCAAGATCGTCAAATCAAAAAACAGGCTGGCTTTGCCTTTATCGCAAATCGACGGCAGGAGGCCCAATATACAATAGGTCATGCCTCCGTTGAGCTTTTTTCTAAAAGCTACCGTGAAAAACCAAGTGCCGAAACCCGAATGGCTCCTGAGGATTATAATCGCTACCTTGTCATACTTGCCAAATTCGCCACCAGGGCAATTCAGACTGATGACCTGGAATTGGTTGAAGAGCTGATTGGCAAATACCCTAAAAACGTAAACCTCTATTCATTATATGCGCGAGCATCTGCCAGTATGTTTAGCGTCTCCAATAAGAGCCGACACCTCACCAAGGCGCTCGGAATTTTAGCGAGCGCAGAAACCTCTGATATAGATGAAATCCCGTTGCTGGAGGCCAAACTATCAATTAAATCTTTAGGGACGGATAAAGCAGGCTTTGAATCAACACTGAGAAAACTCCAAAACAAAGGCCATCCTTCCGCACACCTCTTGGCCGAGCATGCCCGCTTCCAGTTCAACCAAGGGGGCTATGCTCAAAGCTTGTCCTATGCCAAGCAAGCTGTCGCTCTAAATCCTTCAAATGCCAATTATTACCTGATCGCCATCAACCAATTGGCTACCGGAGACTATGACTCCACAAGGGAAACACTCAAAAATTTAATTAACGAATCCCCGAAATACTGGGCTGCCTATGCGCTGCTTGGTGCTATAGAGCTGGAAAATGGGAGCCTGGATATCGCAGGAAAAATGATCGGCAAGATGCCAAAGGAAGTGCGCTCTTGGCGAACCAAGTCCAATCTTGGGACTGTGTATTTTCTGCAGGGAAAATTCTCCAAAGCGCTTGCTACTTTTCAAGACCTTTCAGTAGAATCCCCCCAAAATCTAAGTATATTATACAAGCTGGCAGAAACGCACTTAATGCTATCTCAACCTGAAGTCGCCAATGAGTATTTTGCGCAAATCATAAAGCTCACCCACGAAGCGTCCACTCTGGAGGCTAAGCACACAAGAGCCGGGGCACTGGCGTATATTGGAGAAACAGCAGATTCTATCTCTTTAATTAAAGACTTACTTAGAGAATCTCCGGATTATACCTATGTAAAATATACAGCTGTCCAAGTCTATGCCCTGGCTGGAGAGTGGCAATCTGCAAACTACCATTTGGAGCAGCTTACCTCCCAAGGGATGGGGGCAGAGTGGTTTACTCTGCCCGCCTTCCAACTTCTCTGCTCCCAAGCACAAATATCTAAGCAAATACTTGAGGTCATCTGCCAGGATTAGTAATCACCAACCACCAGTGGGCGGAAGAGGGTCAATTTCAGCTTTAGGATCCCCGGAAACAAAGTGCATGCCCGTTTCCGGGTCCACACACATCCACAGGAAGGAAAAGTTATCCGGAATATGCTTCTTGTCCCTAATCTTAATCACCAGTTTCGTGTACTCCCCATCCACTGCCCTGGCGCGGGCACGGAACTGATGACGAAAGTCCGGGCTCAAGGCAATAATCCCATCCAACTTATGATGGTGGCAGCGGGCAAATTCCAGTTCACGACACGGCACTTCAGACAAATCCAGGGTAATTTTCAGGGTAACCACACCGCCTCTGTGGATTTTAAAGCGCATATTGCCAAAGTGCTCCTCCGGGTTGGCGGCATTAAACAGGGGCCAATACTGAAGTTCCCCGTCTACAGGATCTCTGGGCCTCAAGACCAAATCCAGCTTCAACCCCTCTTTTGGTACTTCGCACTCCAGTACGGGTAAGTCGGCACAAGCGCCCATTGTGTATCCCCTTTGTTAAAATTTGTTATCTGGTGTCACTACCTGGACACGTACTATCCGGTAAAATACGTCTGTGACGTGGCTATTTTAATCTTTTCGAATTAAAAAAAAAGCCGGCAGTAGTGATACTGCCGGCCCGGAAGGATGGCCCCGGCCATCGACGGTTACAACAACACTATCAAGAGCAAAATGTGGCATCCTGCCCGAACAAGCCCATCCATTAGCCCCGATCAAGATTCTGTATCTGTCGGGCCCAGCCTGATCGTTCAGCTTGCGCTGAATCCACTACCCGCCCGCACGGCAATCAAACCTTTTCCTAGCACTGAAACTGGCCACACCCTGACGATACGGCCGGGCTAGCCCAGGCCCTCAATCGGCGTTCACTATACAAATGGCCCCATTACAGGTCTATCACACCCAATGACACAAAATTACATACCAGGTGTTCTAACCGCCGCTATAGACTGTTAGAGTCGAGGTATAACAATAAGCTTCAACCAATGAGGATACGATGGAAGCTAAGCTTGAAGATGTAAAAATTCTCTCTCCCCTGCGCAATAGTACGGAGGCCAGCAGTATCGAGGCACTGGCACGGGAGCAATTACAGCACTTCTGTATTGATGTAGAGTCGGAACATGGCCGGATACTGGAGCAAACCGCAGCGCTTCTGTACCGGGCGCAGGGCAATCTGGGCCAGTTATGGAGCCAGATCACGGATACCCTGAAGCGCCTGGACCGGTCCGACAGGATCGCCTATTTCAATGCCAAGCGCTTTATGAGCTTTCAATTGGCAAAGCTGCTGGATACCCTGCAAAACCCGCTGCGCGCGAGTTTCCAGAGCCTGCAGGGGGACGACTTCAATATCACCACCCGCGGCGGCTACCCTCTTTTCGATAATATCCCGGCGATCTTTTCTGCAACGCCGGTGATTGCCCGCACCGCCACCTATATTTATGCCTGCACTGAGTGGGTGGATGACGCTTTCCGCGGCCGCGAGCCCAGCCACGATATCTACTCCCGCCTCCTCAACCCCACGTCAATCTCCCTGGCCAATGCCATTGTGGACCTGGAGTGCGGTCCGGAGGCGAACGCATATATGGCATGGAATTTCAATTCCGGCATGGCAGCGATCGATGCACTGCTTTCGAACCAGTTGCGACGCGGGGATATCCTCATCGTCTCCAGAAACGTCTACGGCGGTGTGCATCAGTTGCTGCAGGATTTTTATGCACGTGAAGACAAGTTTGCGGTTCAACTGGTCTGGTTTGATGGCACCAGTGGCAAGGACTTCGGCGCGCTGTTGCAAGAAACCCAGCGCAACTACGCTGAAAAATTAAACAAGGGGGCCAAGATTCATGTCTATATCGAATCCCCCTGTAATCCCCACGGTATCATGCTGGATGTTCCGGGCATCTGTCAGGCGGCGCATCAGGAGAATATCCTGGTGAGCCTGGATGCCACCCTGGCCACACCCTTTCTGTATCAGCCACTGCGCCGTGAAAACCGCGCGGAGCGCCCGGATTTTGTCGTGCACTCCTACACCAAGGATATCGGCGGGACCGGTGCCGCCACTGCGGGCGTTGTGATCGGTGAAAACCACCGCATGTTTATCCCCAAGGGGGACAGTGCCAAAGGGCTCAACTGGGACCAGTGCATGTTCTGGGACGTCTACTATATCAAAGGCGCCTTCCTGGATGCGGACAAAGCCTGGGAGGTACACTGTGGTATGCGCACCCTGGAAATGCGCATGCTCACCAAGTGCATCAATACCCAAAGCCTCAGCCACTTCTTTGCCAGCCACGCAAAAATTCGTGTAAACAGCCACGCGGTTGAAAGCCATCCCAACGCCAAAATGCGTGAGCAACTGATGCGCTACCAACTGCCGACACCGCTGTTCAGTATCGATATGGAAGCAGCGGAGCTGCCCACAGCGGCATTCAAAAGTTTCTTCGATGCTCTGGAGCCCGCTTTCGGGCAGATGGTGAGCCTGGGCCAGACCAATACCATGGTGCTCTGCCCCGCCCTGACCTCTCACTCGGAACTTTCCCCTGAAGCCATGGAGGCGGCGGGTATTTTCCCCACCACCATCCGGATTTCCGTGGGGGATGAAAATATGGCCCAGCTTGCAGCCCATGTGATCAGTTGCGCGCGGCTGCATCTGGACCCGGTATCTCCGGGGTTCAGCGCAGGCTTTATCACGCCGGAGGAAGCCGACGCACTCTTCACCCGTTTCTATCTGGAGTCACACCGGAGAGTGGTGCAGGCACAACCGAAAATTGCCGACTACCTGTAGCGGGAGTTTCAGCGCACACCGCCGCCGCCTTGCTAACGGCGGCGCGCGCTTGTTGCACTACCCTATATCCCGTACCATCCTTATTTCTGTCCATAATTTAATCAAACAAAATGCCGAATTCTTCCGTATCCCTTTTGGCCTTGATACTGTGTTGTCTGTCTGCACTGGCAGTCGCGCAAGGCTATGAACAGCTCTACAGCGATTATCGCGGCAGCCTCTACCAGATTCGCCTGATCGAAAAATCCTCCAACTCCAAAGCCGGCCTTGGCTCCGGATTCCAGATCTCTGCCGATGGCCTGGTCGCCACCAACTATCACGTGGTCGCACAGGCTGTCAGTGATCCCGACAAATACACCCTGGAATACCTCTCCACCGATGGCACCAAGGGTGTGCTGACGTTGCTGGATATTGATGTGGTGAACGACCTGGCCCTGCTGCGCCAGGACAAGCCCGGTAAGGAAAACCTGCAACTGGCCGAGGAGGCGCCAAAACAAGGCGAAACCATCGTGTCTCTCGGCAATCCGCTGGACCTGGGCATGACCCTCATTCCCGGTACCTATAACGGTATCGCCGGCGGCAGTTTTTACGACCGCATCCACTTTGCCGGCTCCATCAATCCCGGTATGAGTGGCGGACCTGCCATTAACACCGCGGGCCAGGTGGTGGGTATCAATGTGGCAACGGCCGGCAACCAGGTCAGTTTTCTGGTGCCGGTCGACAAACTCTCCACGCTGCTGAAGCACTTCCACCAGCGAGAGGGCCAACTGGACCTCAAAGCGGTGACCTACCAGCAACTGCAGAAGAACCAGAAACGCATCATCCATTCCATATTGCAGGCGGATTGGAAGCGCCGCGCCCTGGGAGAGGCCAAGGTGGTTGGGGAAATCGTGCCGGCAATCAAATGCTGGGGCAACAGCCAAGAGAGCGATGACAGTCCCATCAAGCGCATCGACAAAGGCTGTACGGGGCACGACGTGATCTTTCTCTCCGACGACTTTAATACCGGCAGGGTCGAATATGAATTTTTCTGGCTGGAGGCGGAAGACCTGCTGCCGGCACGCTTCTACGCGGAATATGAGCAGCAAATGAGCACCTTTTACCCCGGTAACAGCGCCGGGGAAGAGGATGTGACCAACTTCCGCTGCCGCCAGGCATTCACCTCCCAGCCGCGCAATGGCAATGACCGTGTGTCAAAGCCGGAGCGCAGTCGTAAACCGCTGACCACACGCACCAGCTACTGCGTAAGACGCTATAAGGATTTCCCCGACCTGTACGATATTTTCTTCCTGAGCCTCAGCGTGGATCAGAAAAACCGCGCATTGGTCAGCCACTTCACCCTATCCGGTTTCACCCGGGAATCCGCCGACGCCTTTTTTGAAAAGTTTACAAGCGAGATCCAATGGCTCTGATTATTGAAGAACTGAACCGCGCCCACCGGGTACAGGCGCGCTACCGTATGGACGGAGATCGGTTTACCCTGGGGCGCGCTTACAGCAACGATGTCATCCTGGAGGATATTCATACCGATGCCCGCCACGCGGAAATCCGCCTGGGGGACGACGATCACTACTACCTGCAGGACTTGAACAGTACCAACGGCAGCCAGCTTCTGGGTAACCTCAACAACAGGTCCATCAAGCCCTGCACAATCTCGTCACACCAGATCGCCTCCGGGGATCTGGTGCAGTGCGGCAAATCCCGCCTGCGACTGTTTTATTGTAACGACGTCGTAGCGGAAGCGACCCCCCTGCATTCGCTGGAAAGCCTCTTTTCAAGCCTGTCCCGCCCCACTACAGCCGCCTTGCTAGCCTTGGGGGTCGCCCTTTCCACACTGCTGCTCAGCTATCTGGGCTATGCGCGCACCTACGAGTGGGTGATCGCCATTAATGTCCTCGCGAGCGTCGTTATCGGGCTGGTACTGTACGCTGGCGCCTGGGCTTTTGTGGGAAAGGTGGTGCGCCACGAAACCCACTTCTTTGCACACCTCTCCATCGCCGCGATCGGCGCTCTGAGCTATACGGTTTGGGAGTGGTTCAGCGGCGTGCTGAATTACAATTTCGCCATTGGCCGTTGGATGGAGACCCTCGACTTCGCGGTATTGGCCATCATACTGCCGTCGATGCTCTGGTGCGCTTGTTACCTGGCGACCAACCTCGGCCGCGGCTGGCGCTGGTCCGTCGCACTGGTACTGCCAATCGGCTTTCTGGGGCTCAACCTGGTGGAGAGTATCAGCAACCTCAATGACTTCAGTGAGGCACCAGAGATTTCCACCGAACTGAAATACGATAATATGCTACTGCGCACACCCATGCCCATGCAGGCGTTTATTGCCGACTCACCGGCACTGTTCGATATTCCCATAGAAAAAGACGAGCCAGGCACAAAAGCCAGCGGCGGCAAAGGCAGCAATAAAGAGGTAGAGCCATGAGTGAGGTGTTTTGGAGCCCTGATTTGGGACAACTGGAACCCTACACGCCCGGCGAGCAACCCGACAGCGAAACCTGTATCAAGCTCAATACCAACGAAAACCCCTATCCGCCATCGCCCCGGGCGCTGGCGTTGCTCGCCAGGGGAGACTTTGCCAATGCCCTGCGCCGCTATCCCGATCCGGAGTCCAGCCAGTTGCGCAGCGCCATCGCCGATCGCTATGGGCTAAAACCTGCACAGGTCTTTGTCGGCAATGGTTCCGACGAGGTACTGGCACTGAGTTTTTACAGCTTCTTCCGCCGCCCGGAACCCCTGCTTTTTCCCGATATCACCTACAATTTTTACCCGATTTACTGCCAGCTCTACGGTATAACCCACCGCGCGGTCCCCCTCAGGGAAGACTTTACGATAGAGGTTCGGGACTTTGCCAGTAGGGCCGGGGGCGTGATTATTCCCAACCCCAATGCCCCCACCGGGTGTTACCTTTCGCTGGAAAAAATTGAAGCGCTGCTGCAGCTACAACCCCATCACGTCGTCATCATCGACGAAGCCTATATTGATTTTGGCGGAGAGAGCGCGATATCACTGATCAACCGCTACCCGAACCTGCTGGTGATCCACACACTATCGAAGTCCTATGCCCTGGCGGGGTTGCGGCTGGGATTCGCTATGGGGCCGGAGCCATTGATCCAGGGGCTGCTGCGGGCCAAGAATTCCTTTAACCCCTACCCCATTGATGCCATTGCCCAGCAGGTGGCGACCGCCGCTATTCGCGACAGGGCCTGGCACGATGACAACTGTGGCAAGGTTATCGCCACCCGCCAGCGCAGCGAGCAGGCTCTGCAAGCACTGGGTTTTGCACTTATCCCCTCCTGCGCAAACTTTATCCTGGCCAAGCCCCCGGCGCCTGGTGCCGAGGCACTGTACCTGGCCCTGCGCAAGCGGGATATCCTTGTGCGCTATTTCGATCAGCCCCGTATCAGGGAATACCTGCGCATCTCCATCGGCACCAATGAGGAGATGGATCAACTGATAGGGAACTGCAAAGAAATCCTTGCATCACAGAGCTAGTACGCTGTCTATCTATACTCTTTGGGGCCGTGTCCGCTGCGGCCCGATTTTGTGACTTATTGGTAATCCGGGACCCATGCAGCCTTTTTTCGAGCCCTCCAGACCTGACAACACCCGCATCCGTCACCCCAAAACCGGGCCTCTCAAACGGCTATTTTATTATCTGGTTTTTACTGCCCTTACGGTGAGCGCCCTCAACCCGGATCGGGTCCTGGCCAATGCCTGGGAAGCGGCAAAGAGACCCAGCGCCCAAGACGCCGCCAGTATCGGTACCTACACCAATGGCTGTCTCGCCGGTGGTGAATCCCTACCCCTGCGCGGCGAGGGCTACCAGTTGGTGCGCACCGGCCGCGGGCGCCGCTTTGCACACCCGGACACCATCGCCTTTCTGCAAGACCTCTCCCAAAGTGTCGCGCAGAGCCAACTTGGCCGCATACAGATTGGCGATATGTCCATGGCCCGAGGGGGCCCCTTTGGCAGTGGCGGACACAGCAGCCACCAAACGGGGCTGGATGTGGATATCTGGTACTCCCAGGATTTGCGCGCAGCAGAGCGCCCGCTGACCAGATGGGAGCGCGACAATATCTCTGCCATCCCTCTCGCGGATGCGCGCAGGCATCGCCTGATCGAGGAGAATTGGGATGAACGGGTCCCCCTAATCCTGCGTCTGGCGGCACAAGACAAGCGCGTCGAGCGTATATTTGTGCACCCCACCATCAAGCGTCACCTGTGTGAAATCACCGGTTCAAACCGCGAGTGGCTGCGCAAGGTGCGCCCCTGGTGGGGACACAACTACCACTTTCATGTTCGCCTCACCTGTCCCCGCAACGACAGCACCTGCAAACCCCAGGCACCAGTGCGCACCGAGCCTTGCGGCAATGACCTGGATTGGTGGTTCAGCGACGAGTTCTACGCAATACTGAATGGCACAAAGGCCAAACCGACCAAGCCCCAACCAAAAACAATGCCACAACAGTGCCGACAGGTTTTGCTCGCACCCTCAACGAATGCCACAACGGACTAACGGTATGATCAACACCTTGCTCATTTGCGGCGGTGGCGGCAGCGAACATCCCGTCTCCCTGCGCACTGCAGCCTTTATCGAAGAGCAACTGGCCAAAGCCGGGGATATCGCCCTGATGCAAGTGGAGATGGATACCAACGGTTGCCTCACGGATAGAGAGGGCCGGGTTTACCATATCTTTTACGACCGCAAAGTTCGCGACGAGGCAGGCAACGCCTGGAATGTGGACTATGTGATTCCGGCCATTCACGGTTACCCCGGAGAGACCGGCGACCTGCAGTCACAGCTGGATATGTTCGGCATCCCCTATTTTGGTTCAGCCCCGGAAGCGAGCAAAATCTGCTTCAATAAAATCAATACGAAACTATGGCTGAGCGCCCTGGGAATACGCAACACGCCCTACCTGTTCCTGTACAGTTTTGAACCTTCCGAGCTGGATAGAGCCAACGCCGCGCTGGAGACCTGGGGAGCGGTTTTTGTCAAAGCTTCCAATCAGGGGTCTTCCGTCGGTTGCTACAAGGTCACTTCCGCAGAGGGATTGAAAACGGCTGTAGAGGAAGCATTCAGCCTGTCCCCCTACGTACTGGTGGAACAGGCACTGAAAGCGCGCGAGCTTGAGGTGGCGGTTTATACTTATAATCACGAACTGATTGCCACCCGCCCCGGTGAAGTGCGCGCACCGGTAGATACCTTTTATACCTACCGGGAGAAGTATACCGAAAGCAGCCGCGCCACCACCTTTGTCGAGGCGCAGGGGCTGACCGATACGCAACTGAACTGGATCCAGGACGTCTCCATACGCACCTTTAAGGCACTGAAGCTCAAGGATTTATCCAGAATTGATTTTTTCCTGACAGAAGCCGGCGAACTCTACCTCAATGAGGTCAATACCTTTCCCGGCATGACTCCAAATTCCATGTTCCCGAAAATGCTGGAAAATCACGGCCATAATTTCACCCGGTATCTCACCAGCCTGATTCACGCTGCCGTTTCCCCGGCGCGCTAACGCCTGTCACTCAGCGTCCTTTTTCCTTTCTGACTTTAATGCAGCAGCCAATCCTGCTGCCTACGCCGGGAAAATTGGCCGCGCAGGAATTCCATCTGGTCACCGCGGATCCGCTCACTGTTAATCAACGCCAGATATTCCGCCGCATTGGGACAAAACGGCAGCGCCAGTAGCTCCATAGTAATATCTTCAAGCAGGTGGTGGCCTTTATGTTGGTTGCAACGCCTGCAGGCAGTCACCACATTCTCCCAGGAATCCATGCCCCCCTTTGAAATTGGAATCACGTGATCACGGGTCAGCTCACCGGATTTGAACGAAATACCACAATATAGGCAGGTATGTACATCGCGAAAAAACAGCGCCCGGTTTGTCAGGGGTGGGCGGCTGCGTGGGCGTGCCATACGCGCCCCCCCGCAGGCAATAATTGCCGCCAGGTCCAGGCCGGAGCGCTCGCCGCTGCGGTTAAACCCGCCCCGAACCCGCAGCACCACACCGCCTAAGGACCAGGTCACCAGTTCCCGCACATACAGGCAGGCCGCCTCCTGCCAAGAGAGCCACTCGAGCGGTTGCCCGGCCAGATTCAGGCGTAAAATTCTCGCTTGCACAGCGCTGCCCCCCCACAGTCCAAAAGAAAAAATCGGTCGGGAAATCCACTCATCCCAGACACCAAAGTGACTATTTTTAAACAGCACCAGACCCTGCAATGGCAATTTGGAGAAATCGGAAGGAAAAGGGGGCAGCGGGATTTGGCACAAGTAAATACTGTTTGCGCCCACAAAAAGAAAAATCCTGTGGAGACACTGGACTGGCCCGTTGGAGTTGCGACCGGCAAAACGGCAGCTATCCGGCATCGCAATGCAGCCTGGGGGGAAACCGATACCTCTGCCAATGGATTACTGAATGCGCCACCCTCCGCCGGGCCGGAGCAAAATTGGCCAGCCTCTCCCCATTAAAGCGGATTAAGATTACAAATTCCAGACAGACGCTTCGTCACCTGTAGAAAGAGGCAACCACTTTAGAGGGACCATTGCAAATGCATCGCTGCCAAATCCATTGGCATAATGACTGTCATACAAAAAGAGAATAGAGGCAATTTTGTTAAGGGGATTAAAACACCGCCCAGGCAATCCGGCCTGGGCGGTGCGTCTCACAGGATGGAGCCCATATCCTTAGGGCCAGCGGCGCATTCCATTTATCCCTTGCCGCAAAAGTGCAGTCCCTTATGCATCCCTGCCCGTTAATTATGGACATCAAGTGAGAAAAAAGTAGGGGTCATCTGCTGAATTTTATGTAAGAAATATCTCACATTGTGAGAGATACCCTTCACATTAAGAGGGATTTGAAGTGCGCACTGTGGTAAAACGGGGCTCACAAAAAGAACGCGGCCACTATAACTGTCTCTATTTCAAGTTCAATCCAATTCGGGAATAAAATGTTGAAATATACGCTAATATTTTTGCTTATCCTCAGCGCGATAGTTTCAACCACCCTGGCTGCCGTTGCCTCGGGTATCAGTGTGCCCTGGCGTCAGATCATTGGCGGCGCAAAGACAACACAGCAGAAGGTCACCGACAACCTGTTCCCGGCACAGGGATATACCCTCCAGCTGTTTGCCGGCAAGGTACCCAATGCCCGCTGGCTGGCGATCACCCGCGCCGGAGACGTGCTCGTTTCTCAACCCAGGAGCGGCCAGGTTTCGCTCCTGTTTGCCGACCGCAACGGCGATGGCCGTGCAGACGGCCAGCGTGTCCTTATTGATGACCTGCGCCGCCCCCACGGCCTACTCCTCCATGAGGGCTGGTTGTATATTGCCGAGAGTGATGCGGTGGGGCGCGTCCCCTTTGATCACTCGGATGCCCGTCTCGCCGGCAGTTACCAGAGAATTGTCGAAGGACTGGAAGATGACGGCCATTGGACCAAAACCATCGATATGGGTCCCGATGGCTGGCTGTATTTAAGCAGTGGTTCCAGTTGCAATGTGTGTATTGAAAAAGACCCGCGTCGCGCCACCATTATGCGTTTGCGCCCCGATGGCAGCGACCTTGAAATCTTCGCCACCGGTCTGCGCAACAGTGTCGGCTTCGACTGGTCCCCGAGAGATGGCGGCCTCTACGCCACAGACAATGGCCGCGACTGGCTCGGTGACAACCTGCCGCCCGATGAACTCAACCGAATTCGGCAGGGGGCGTTTTACGGCTGGCCCTACGCCTATGGTGATCGGGTGCCAGATCCGGATTTCGGCGTCGACGCGGCCCTCGCCATAGAGGAAAAGATTGCCACCTCGGTGCCTCCGGTACACACGTTTGCGGCCCATAACGCCCCACTGGGGATGCAGTTCCTGCGCAGTCCCAAACAACCCGCGGATTATCGCAATGCCGCTCTGGTGGCCCTGCACGGCTCCTGGAATCGCAGTGTCAAAGACGGCTACAAAGTGGTCTCTCTGCACTGGAATCAAAGTGGTAAAATCGAGCAGCGGGATTTTCTCTGGGGTTTTCTCAGTGAGGATCGCAAGGCGGTGTTCGGCCGGCCGGTAGCGATCGCCGAGGACACCAATGGCAACATCTATATCTCCGACGATTACGCAGGCGCTGTCTATCGCCTATCCAGCAGTGGTGCGCCCGGTGTTCGCACCGCCTCCCCGGAGGAGACACCGCGCAAGGCGCAGGACACCCCACCCGCTGTTGATGCCGTTGCGGCCCGCAGCGGGGCAGAGTTGTACCAAAGCAATAGGTGCGGCCTCTGCCATCAGCAGCAGTTACCCTTAAAAAATCTGCGCAGTAAATATACTTTGCAGACCCTGGCGGATTACTTCGACGCGCCCACCCCGCCGATGCCCAATTACAATTTTGACAGCGCCCAGAAACGGGCCCTGGCACATTACCTGATGTCTCGGGAGGTCTCCCCGCAGGCGCCCACCCAATAAGTGCCGACACCTGGCCTCGCCCCGCATTGACCCCTGCTGCGCCAACGGCTAAGGTTGCCCCGCAATGACGAGGCGATGCTATGGCGGCAAAGAAACAATCGGCAACTTTTGAAGAGAGCCTGGAAGCACTGGAACAACTGGTGGAGCGCCTGGAGGCTGGGGACCTTCCCTTGGAGGAAGCCCTGGCCGACTTCGAACGGGGTGTGAAACTCACCCGCGAGTGCCAGCGCAAACTGGCGGGCGCGGAGCAGAAAGTCAAACTGCTGATGGAGGAGAATGGCGGCATTAAAGAGCTGCCTTTCGACACCGGCGACGCCGCGAAAGATGCCTAGCACTACCGCTGCCCCGCCGGCAACGCTGAAGGCATTGCTGCAGCGTTCCGCCCCCCGGGTTGAAACCCGCATTCGAGACGCACTCTCCCGCCCCACCGCGGGGGCAGAACCCCTGTTTGAGGCCATGCAATACGCAGCGCTGGGACCCGGCAAGCGCCTGCGCCCGGCGTTGGTATACGCCTGTGCACAGGTTTTTTGCACGGAGGCATTCAATCCCGCCCGCTGCGATGCAACGGCCGCAGCTCTGGAATGCATCCACGCCTACTCCCTGATCCACGACGACCTTCCGGCCATGGACGATGACGATCTGCGCCGGGGCCGCCCCACCTGCCATATTGCCTTTGGTGAAGCCACCGCGATCCTCGCCGGCGACGCCCTGCAGACCCAGGCCTTTGAACTGCTGCTGGCGGACACCCTGGCGCCCGCACTGAAACTGCGATTGATCCAGGAGCTGGCCGCCGCATCCGGTGGCCGGGGCATGGTTGCGGGCCAGGCCATTGATCTGGCGTCGGTCGACAAGGCCCTCAGCCTGGAACAACTGGAGCCCATGCACCGCCTGAAGACCGGTGCCCTGATCTGCGCCAGCGCGCGCATGGGCGCACTGCTTGGCGGCGCCGATGAGGAACAGCTGGAGGCTGTGACCCTGTTTGCCCGGGCCATAGGCCTGGCCTTCCAGGTTCAGGATGACATCCTCGATACCACCGCAGACACCGCGGTTTTGGGCAAGCCCCGGGGGGCAGACGCCCTGCGCAACAAGCCCACCTACGTATCCCTGCTGGGTGTGGATGGCGCCCGTGCAAAGCTGCAGGGCCTGCACCAGCAGGCCCTGGATGCCCTCAAACCCCTGCCCGGCGATACCCGCTTATTGCAACAGCTGGCGGATTACATCGTCCAGCGCGGCCATTGAGCCGGCACCCGCTGCGCCCATAGGATGCAATATAGCCGTCGCGGGCATACAATCCCCCTTATCACCCTCTGTAGCCATTGAACCGATTAATGCTCGAAGATATTCCACGCACCCGCCCGCATACGCCGCTACTCGATGCCATCGACAACCCGGCCCAGCTGCGCGCCCTTGATGAACGCCAACTGCCCGAGCTCGCCAGCCAGCTGCGTGAATACCTGCTGTACTGTGTCGGCCAGACCGGCGGGCACTTCGGCGCCGGCCTCGGCGTGGTGGAGCTGACCGTTGCCCTGCACTATATCTACAACACCCCGGAAGACCGCCTGGTGTGGGATGTGGGCCACCAGACCTACCCCCACAAGATTCTCACCGGACGCCGCGAACAAATGCTCACCATGCGCCAGCGGGGCGGTCTGTCCGGCTTCCCCAAACGCAGTGAAAGCCCCTACGACACCTTCGGGGTTGGGCATTCCAGCACCTCAATTGGCGCAGCCCTGGGTATGGCACTGGGCTCTCCCGACGAGCGCAAGGTGGTGGCGGTGATCGGCGACGGCGCCATGACCGCGGGTATGGCCTTCGAGGCACTCAACCATGCCGCCCACACCGGCCGGGATATATTGGTTGTACTCAATGACAACCGTATGTCGATCTCGAAAAATGTGGGGGGGCTCGCCACCTATTTTGCCAAGATCCTCGCCAGCAAGGCCTACCTCAGTATGCGTGAAGGCAGCCGCAGGATACTGTCTGCAATTCCCAAGGCCTGGCAACTGGCGCGGCGCACGGAAGAGCATGTCAAGGGTATGATCACGCCCGGCACTCTGTTCGAAGAACTGGGCTTCAACTACGTGGGTCCGCTGGATGGACACAATCTGCACGACCTGGTGCACACCCTGCGCAACCTGCGCAGCCAGCCCGGTCCCCAGCTTCTGCATATCGCCACCACCAAGGGCAAGGGCTTTGGGCCCGCTGAAGCGGACCCGGTGGGCTATCACGCCCTGAACAAGCTGGAGCCGGAGCGCAAGGTTCAGGTGGCCGTACCCGGCCGGAAGAAATCGCCCAAGTACCAGGATATCTTCGGTCGCTGGCTGTGCGATACCGCCGCCCGCGACGAGCGCCTGATCGGCATTACCCCCGCCATGTGCGAGGGCTCCGGCATGGTGGAATTTTCCCAGCGCTTCCCCGAGCGCTTCCACGATGTCGCCATCGCTGAGCAGCACGCCGTGACCCTCGCCGCCGGCCTCGCCTGCGAAGGCCAGAAACCGGTAGTGGCCATCTACTCTACTTTCCTGCAGCGGGGCTACGACCAATTGGTGCACGATGTGGCTATCCAGAACCTGGATGTCACCTTTGCCATCGACCGCGCCGGCCTCGTAGGTGAGGACGGCCCCACCCACGCGGGCAGCTTTGACCTGACCTTTATGCGCTGCCTGCCCAATCTGGCCATTGCCGCCCCCAGCGATGAAAACGAATGTCGCCAGCTGCTGACTACCGCCTACCAGCACCAGGGCCCCGCCGCGGTGCGCTACCCTCGCGGCACTGGCCCAGGCGCCCAGATAGAAGGGGAGTTGCGCGCGCTGCCCCTCGGCAGAGGCCATCTGCTGCACCAGGGCAGCGGCGTGGCCATCTTGAATTTCGGCGCCCTGCTGGCACCAGCCACCGCAGCGGCGGAACGCCTGGGGGCAACGGTGGCGGATATGCGCTGGGTCAAACCCCTGGACCAGGCACTGATCGATGAACTTGCCGGGAACCACCAGCTCCTGGTCACCATCGAAGAAAACACCGTGGCCGGCGGCGCCGGCAGCGCCGTACTGGAGTACCTCAACAGCACCGCCAGGAGCCTGCCGGTATTGCAACTGGGGCTGCCCGATCGGGTGATTGAACACGGAAAACACGGCAACCTGCTCGCCGGAATCGGCCTCGATGCCACCGGTATTGAAGAACAGATACGCCGGCGCCTGCAGCTCTTGAACCAGCGGGATTTCAGCAGTCGCACCGCAGCGGTCAACTAACTAGCCTGCGCGCGGGTATTTCTACAGCGGACTCCGCTTTGTATGGGAGGAGAAATGTCATTCTTCAGGAAAGCCCTTGTCTTATCCTTGGGCCTGCTCGCCAGTTACAGTGCCACCGCCATGGATCGGGAAGCCTTCGGGCGCGCCTTCGAAGCCCTGCCCACCGAGGGCGCCTCCGAGCGACTGATCGCCCTGCAGGACCTGCGCTACCGCTGGCTGATGGAAAGCTTCCCCAGCCAGGCCACCTACGAGGGCTACCCCGGCCAGAATGACCGCTGGATGGACAATTCAATCGCCGGTATTGAGCGGCGCCAGGCGCAGACCCGGCGCCTGCTCGGCGCCACCCGCAATATCGACACAAGTGCCCTGCACGCAGCACAGCAGCTCGACTACCAGCTGCTGTACCAGGATCTGCTCGGCGCAGTGAAGGGTTTCCAGTTCCCGGATCACCTGCAGCCGCTCACCCACATGAGCGGTATCCAGCGCAGTGTGCCGGCGGTGCTCAACAGCATGCCCCGCCGCACCGCTGCGGATTACGACACCCTGTTGGCGCGCCTGCAAAAGCTCCCCGCACTGGTGGCGCAAACCCAGGCGCTGATGCGGCTGGGGCTCAGACAGCAGGTGACGCCGCCACAAATCACCCTGCGCGACCTGTCCCGCCAGATCCGCGCCCTGATCCCCGCCTCCCCACAACAAAGCCCGCTGCTCAAAGCTTTCGCGGAAATGCCCGGCGACATGCCCGCAGCCCGGCAGCGCAGCCTGCAACAGCGTGCCTACGCCCTCTACAGCGAGCAGCTGGTGCCGGCCTGGCGGGATCTGGCCGGGTTTGTGGAACGCGAGTATATCCCCGCAGCACAGGTGGACATCGCCCTCTCCAGTCGTCCCGACGGATCGCGCTGGTATACCCATAAAGTCCGCCAGAACACCACCACGGATCTGAGCCCCGAGGAGATACACCGCATCGGCCTGGCGGAGGTCAAGCGCATCCGCGGGGAGATGGAGAAGATCATCCGCAAGACCGGTTTCCAGGACGACTTCAAGGCATTTACCGAATTCCTGCGCACAGACGCGCAGTTCTATCACAGCAGTCGCGAAGCGCTGCTGCGGGATTACCGGGCCATCGCCAAGCGCATCGACGGCAAGCTGCCAGCCCTGTTCGGTACCCTGCCGCGCCTGCCTTACGGAGTTGAACCCATCCCCGGCTATTCCGAGCAGTCGCAAACCACAGCCTACTACCAGCCGGGCTCCAGCGAGGCCGGCCGCGCGGGGATCTTCTTCGCCAATACTTACAACCTGCCCAGTCGTCCCAGGTGGGAGATGGAGGCCCTCACCGTGCACGAGGCCATGCCCGGCCACCACCTGCAGATCGCCCTGGCCCAGGAACAGAGCGAGATTCACCCCCTGCGCCGCCTGGCCCTGTACACGGCCTTTGTGGAGGGCTGGGGCCTCTACTCCGAGAGCCTCGGCTACGATCTGGGGCTGTACCGGGACCCTTACAGTGAGTTCGGTGCCCTGACCTATGATATGTGGCGCGCAGTGCGCTTGGTGGTGGATACCGGGATGCACCAGCTGGGCTGGCAACGCGAACAGGCCATTGCCTACTTTATGGAAAACAGTGCCAAACCCCTGCATGATGTCACCGTGGAAATCGACCGCTACCTGGTGTGGCCGGGCCAGGCCCTGGCCTACAAACTGGGGCAGCTCAAAATTCAGGCGTTGCGGGCAAAAGCGGAACAAAGCCTCGGCAGCAACTTCGATATCCGCCGCTTCCACGATACGCTGCTGGGCGCCGGCGCCCTGCCCCTCAATATCCTTGAAGCCCGTATGGACAACTGGATTGACAGCCAGGGCGATCCATCCGCCCACGCAAGCGCGCAGGCCGCACCGCCACCTGCAGGTTAACGTACCCCGGCAACCCGGCAGGTGTGGGGCTCCGGCTCAACGCCCCGTATTTACCAGTCGGCGGACACCGACAGGTAGAGTACGCGCCGCGCACCGGGTAAATAGCGCTCGCCGCCAAAGCGGCTGTAATCCGCCCGCTCCGCATAGGCTTTATTGGCGAGGTTCAGTGCCCGTACAGACAGCGCCCAGCGCTCCATTGCCCAGCGCAGGCGCAGGTTGAGCAGATTGTGGCCGGGATACTCGTGCCGGTTCTGCGGATCGGTGTAGTAGCGCCCCTGGTGCAGCCACTCCAACTCGGCGGCCATCCCCGCCAGTGGCTGCCAGCGCAGGCGGGCGCTGCCAAACACCCTCGGCGCCGAATCCACAAGCCGGCCATCCAGTGCCACACCCTGCAACCGGCGCGTGTCCCGGTAACGGTGCTCGGCATAACTGGCGGCAGTCTCTATCCGCCAGCGGCTGACGAATGCGTACTCGAACGCAAGTTCCAGGCCGCGGTGCGCGGTTTTTCCATTGGCGCGGTTAAAGTACTCGGTATCCCGAAAAATCACATTGCGCTTGCGCATCCCGTAGGCCACCAGTTCATATAAAAGCCCACTGCCGCGGCCGCGCAAACCCAGCTCAATACTTTTTATCCGCTCCGAATCCAGCGCCGCAACGCGCTGCTCCCGCTGAAGGCGGTAGAGTTCCGTAGTCTGGGGGACCCGATACCCCTGGGCCAGGTTGGCAAACAGCTGCAGGCCCGGCGCGGCCCGGAAAACGGCACCCAGTTTCGGGGACCCGTTCATAAAGCGGTCCTCCCGGTCTTGCGGGCGGCTGAACCTGCAGCCGCCAAACCCGCAGGGTGTGCCGTCCTCCCTGGTGCGCCCGGTCAGCATGTTATTGTCGTAGTGGTAATTGACCGCTTCAAAGCGCAGGCCTCCGAGAAAATGCCATCGCTCGGTCGGGCGCCAGGTGGCCAGGGCAAAGGGGGCAATACTCCAGGCATCGACCTCGTAATCGTAGTGTTTGCCAGTGGGAATTGTCGCCTGCAGAAAATCCGACCCCTCCGTTGAATGTGCCTGGGTTTCACGCAGATAGCCCCGGGTAAACTCCCCATCGACTCCCGCAACCAGTTCCAACTGGTCTCCCCTAGCAACGCGGTAACGGCTTCTGATACCCGCACTCTCCTGGCCGTTTTCCTCCAGGGCCTGACCGGGCAGATAGTGTTGTAAAAAACGCATCTCCGTTTTTCGCAGGTAGGGCGTCAATACCAATGCCCGATCCCCGTCCAAATCGATATCCAACCGCGAATACAGCCGCAGGGCGCCGGCATCGCGAAAAGCCTCCGGGTTGGGGTTCTCCCGACTGGCCCGGCGGCTTCGGTAGGCACCGGTACCTTCAATATACCCCGCCGTCTCCTGATTGACATTGGTTGCGGCCAGACGTGTCCGGATCTCCAGGGGGCCAGCCTGCACCAGGTACTGCAGGCTGAGTTTCTGCTGGTCGTAGCCGGAGCGGTCCCGGTAGCCGCCGTCTGTGGACAGGGACAGATCCATACGCAGGCCCCAAGGGTTTTCCGTACCGGTGTCTGCCGAGAGTTTCGCCCGGTAAAACGCCTCGGGACCGGCTTCAAACCCAACCGCAGCCGAGGTCCCGCCCGCCTGCTCTCCCACGGTGGGACTGATCACATTCACCACGCCGTGCAGGGCATTGGCACCAAACAGGATACCAGCGGGCCCCCGTATCACCTCAATACTCCGGGCCGTCTCACTGTGGGACTCGAAGAGTTCATTGATATTGCAAAAGCCCTTCGCACGCAGTGGTATGCCGTCCTCGGCGCTCAGCACACTGCCACAGGCCCCGGCACCAGACAGTACTGGCGAACGCAGCGCTGGCAGGTATTCCTGGCCATTGCCCCTGGCCAGATTCACACCGGGCACCCGTACCAGGCTCTGTTGAATATGACTATGTCCCACCAGGGCCAGGGCCTCATCGCCAATTTCAGAGAAGCGCTCCGGCGCTGCCCCTGTGGGTGTCCCGGCGCGGCTGGCAGTTACCAGTAAGGTCTCAATGCGCTCCTGCTCGGCCACGCCGCTGCCCGGCAGCATAAGCCATCCCAGCAGACCGATCATGCAATTCAGGCTTGTCCCCTGCCATATTGGCCGCGCTACCCCCCTTGGCATCCGAAATCTCCCATAGCCTTTTCAAGCCCGCTCTGCGCGCAAGATGCCCGCTGTCCCCTTGGCCAAAACGGCAAGGCAATATATGGCCAACAGGGCAGTTCAGCCTCATTAGAGGTATCAGGTGTCATCAGGGCGGCCCACAAATGTTTAGAGCAAAGTATCACTGATAAATACAATCCTGAAAATTTCGGGCCTGGTTACCACCGGTGTAGTTGGCTTTCTCACTCAATCGCTTTGCTTTACAAACACATCCATGAACAATCCGCCAAGAGCTTTCTACGGTATCAAATGAACAGGGCAAAAATACTACCCGATATCCCAATCCAGCACGTCCAGATAGATTACAAAATACAACAACACGACAGGGCCCCGAATACACACAGCGGTAGCAGTCAAACCCGATTTGCCCTGTGCAATCCCTCTTTGGGCAGAACTGGTTTTGCCCAGACTGTGTAGCAACTGGATGGGTTTCGGCTGTTTGGCATACCTCGCCCAGGACCTTATATGGCATGGATACCGTTAACGGGCCTACAGGGAATATCGTTACCGCACACCCCGAAAGAAAGAACCCTGCTGCTTGTGCCTTGGCTGTCTATCAATGGGAGCGCGCGGGCGTATACTTATCTGCCCGGATAAACAACCCTGCGTCTCGAAGAGGAAAAAATGGCCTGGTTCTACCTGATACTGGCGGGCCTGTGTGAAATCGGCTGGGTCCTCGGACTAAAGATTTCCCAGGACCAAACCACGCGCCCTTTGGGCATCCTGATGGCCGCGGTCTTTATTGGGGCCAGCGGATTGCTGCTGTGGCTGGCGCAACGGGAGATACCCATCGGCACCTCCTACGCGGTCTGGACCGGTATCGGCGCCGCCGGGGCATTCCTGGTAGGCATTCTCTTTTTTGGAGACCCCGCCAGTTTGAGCCGCTACCTCGGTGTGTTGCTGATTATAGCCGGGGTGGTCACATTAAAGCTGGCGCACTAGACCTTCACTAAAAAAATCAATCACATGTATGGGGTCACATGCACAAAAGGCTCAGATCACCATACACGCCCATATTCGCGCTCGAATGTAATTGGTGTCGCAGTGCAGCGTTTTGTTATATATATTTATCCGACAACTTTGCATTTTATATAAGTGGAGATTCTAAAGGTTAGAGTAAACTGTTGGGCTTACTTTTTCTGTCACTTCAAATCGCTTCCCGTCGGGATTAATGCCAGACAGATTCCAGTTGAACCGGTAAGGCCTGCCACGAAGACATAATAAATCTTTTGTAATGGCAATGTCATCGATTAATTGTTCGATATCTACCGTATTTGATATTGGAATAATCGTCTTGCCATCTAGCAGGCTGTTGAAATCCGGAAGTATTATTTAGAAACATTTTCTAGCAAGCCAAAAACTCGAGGACAAGCTGCTTTTTTCTATTTTGATGGATTTTTACTCGGCTTTTGGCTGAATACACGCACCTTTAACACAAACACATTTTGTTGCTTCTCCGTCCATTAAGCGGATTCCCCTTGAAAATTGCTTATTCGGGTTAGATTCCAGCCGATAAAGGTGAGGGTAAATACCTCCTTGACCCGCGCTAGCCCGCGGACTTTTACTTGGCGAATCAGACCAATGGTTTTGCCCCAACCGAAACCCTCCTCGACTTGCTTGCGTACCTCCATGCTCGCTTGATACCCGCTGTGCCGAGTGGTGCGTCCGTCAATGGCGGGGCCACCGCGGCGCTTGGTGTTTTGGGCCACATACGGAGTTACCTTGACACCACGACAGACGGCTACGAATCCCCGAGTGTCGTAGCCTTTGTCTGCGCCAACGGTTTTGCGCCGCGAGCCCGGCAGCTCCGTCAGCATCTGCTCGGCTGCTTCCCGCTCAGCACAATTATTGGCTTGCCTTACCGCCGTCTGTACGATCAGGCCATTACGGTTTTCCATGGTGGTGTGACCCAAATAGGCCAGCTTGGCTTCAGCACCTTTGGATTTTTTGTACAGTCGAGCCTCTGGATCGGTGCGCGATTCGTGCGTTTCATTGCTGCGCTTTTCCTTGTGGCAGTTCCGCTCGCTGTTGCTACCACTGCCCTTATCGTCGTCGCTATCCTGCTTGCGACGAAAACTTTTGTGCGAAGCCCACGTCTGAAACAAGGTGCCATCGACGCTGAAATGCTCTTCCAACAACAGTTGCTTCTGCCGGGCTATCTGCACCACTTCTTAGAACAGGGTGGGAATAATGTCGTGGGCAAGCAGACGGTCACGATTATTGCGGAAAGTGGAATGATTCCAAACCTTGTCATCGATACTGAGGCCAACGAACCAGCGGAATAATAGGTTGTAGCGTGTATGTTCCATCAGCTGTCGTTCACTACGCACGCTGAATAAAACCTGTAGCAGTAGGGCTCGCAGTAATCGCTCCGGGGGGATAGACTCCTTGCCGTTCGGTGCATAGGCGCAGTCGAGCAGCCAGTCGATACGCTGCAATGCCAAATTAAATTCCTGACGAATCTTTCTCAGCGGGTGGAATTTGGGGACAAATTCTTCCAGGATAACAGTGGTGAACAAAGTATCCTGCGTAATATCTGCACAGCGCATACATTATCTCATTGTAGGGTATCGGCCCGAGCATTGTACAAAAGCCAGTAAATACATGAGCCTATTTCAACAGCCTGTTAAACCATTCCAATTATAACTCTTGCGTCGACTCCGTCGGTTGAGTCATTTGTGTATGCTGTGTAGTACATAGCTGTACAAACGGGACAAGCTTCGACTATTGCCTGGCAGACCGAAGCAGTTCTGGAAGCCCTGTCACTTGCGCTTCGGGACGGGTAGCCAAATTCACTGCCACCACAGGGAAACCTGCGCGGTGATGGTGCTGAAGTCAGCAGAGGGCATAGTACCTGGAACTGGCAGGGAGCCGGAGAAGGGGAGGGGGAAGGCCCGAATATTAAACAAAGAATGAAACATCACTACCTTATGAGGGTAAAGCCGGCAAATGCCGGCGTGCCGGGGATTGCAACGGGTACATCACCTTTCCCGACCCGAAGCAATCTCAACAATCAGATAGGTCGCCGACCATTCAGAATTCAGGTTGCCCGCTCCCTACCCAGGCATACTTTGTCCCGCGGACATGACCGGCAGATGACATCCGCATAAAGATTTTGTGAAGCCATCCACCAATCTGCCTGCCCGTTTGCGGCGGCGCATACCCCTGCTGGCCACCACAACCCGTCTGCCTCCACCCCCTTGGGGAGGGAGGTCGGCGGGGCAAAACTGGGCTTCAATGCCTTGCTGGGAGAAACGCAAACCCCCTGCCTATAACAATAAATGAGGCCAGATCATGCCAATAGTAAAAACCGCCAGCCCCTTTTATCGGGCGCTCCTGCTGGGCGCTCTGCTCTGTTGCACCCAATGGCCCGCCCGGGCGTCGGACACGCCGGCACCGGTGGCAGTGAACATTCCCGGCAGCCTGCAAAGCCAGCTCGGCTGCAGCGACAACTGGCAACCGGACTGCGCCGCCACCGGGCTCCATTACGACAGCGAAGACGACAAGTGGCAGGGCCACTTTTTTGTCCCGGCCGGAAACTGGGAGTACAAGGCCGCCCTCAACAACAACTGGGACGAAAACTACGGCCAGGGCGCCCAGCGCAATGGAGCCAATATTCCTCTCGACCTGGGCGAAGCCCGCGAGGTCAAATTTATTTACGACCACGAGAGCCACTGGATCAGCGACGACGCAAACCAGTTTATCGCCACGGTAGCCGGTAACTTCCAGAGCCTGCTCGGCTGTGCCGGCGACTGGCAGCCCGGTTGCCTGCGCACCTGGATGCAAGACGCCGACAACGACGGTATCTACACCTTTGTGACCTCCGGGCTGCCCGCCGGTACCTATGCGTTCAAGGTGGCCCTGCATGAGGGCTGGGACGAAAGCTACGGCAACGACGGCGACAATATTGCCTTTATCGTGGGCGCCGACAACGACGAACTCTATTTTGCCTTCGACGCCGCCAGCAAACAGGTCAGCGTGCGCAGCGATGGTTTCGCCAAGGGCGATCTCAGCCGCGACAGGGCCCACTGGGTGGACACCAACACCTTCGCCTGGGATATTCAAGCGCGACAAGGCGACACATTCCAACTGCACTACAGCCATTCCGCAGGGCTGGCGCTGACTGCCGATGGTATCGTTTCAGACGGCGCAATCCCCCTCACACCCGTCGACGGGCTGCCCCAGGGCGCGCGCGAGAAATTCCCGCACCTGGCCGGCTTTCGCGCGCTGCAACTGCCCGGCGGGGTCTCCCTGGAATCCCTGGTTACCGGGCAGCTGGCCGTTGCAGTCTACGATCGCGAAGGCAGGCTGCGCGATGCCACCGGCGTGCAGATGGCCGGCGCCCTGGATGCACGCTTTTATTACGATGGCGCGCTGGGTGCCCGCGTGGAAGCGGATCATATCCAACTGGACCTGTGGGCACCCACTGCGCGCTCGGTAAAGCTGCACCTGTTCCGGGATTCCGCCGGCGACAGCGCCGATCTGGTGCTCCCCATGTACCGCAATACCGCCACGGGGGTCTGGTCGGCATCCATCGACAAACAGTGGGACCGGGGGTTTTACCTCTATGAGGTGGAGGTTTACTCCTATTTCAGCCGCAGGATCGAAACCAACCTGGTGACCGACCCCTATTCCCTGAGCCTCTCTATCAACAGCGGCAAGAGCCAGATCGTCAACCTCAATGATCGCGACCTGAAACCCTGGGGCTGGGAGCGGTTGCGCAAGCCGGCACTGGCACAGCCGGAAGATATCAGCATATACGAGCTGCATGTACGGGATTTCAGTATTCATGATGAAACGGTGCCTGAAGCGGCGCGTGGCACTTTCCGGGCCTTTACCCGGCGCCACAGCCAGGGCATGCGCCATCTCGCCGCACTGGCCCGCGCCGGGCTCACCCATGTGCATCTGCTGCCGGCTTTTGACTTTGCCACAGTCAATGAAGACCGCGGGCAGCAACAGCAGACGCCCGACCTGTCCCCCTACGCACCAGACAGCAGCGCACAGCAGGCCGCAGTGCATGCCGTTCGCGATACCGACGGTTTTAACTGGGGATATGATCCGCTGCACTTTACGGTGCCGGAGGGCAGCTACAGCACAAACCCGGACGGCGCTGCGCGTATCCTCGAATTCCGCCAGATGGTACAGGCACTGTCCCGCACCGGCCTGCGCCTGGTGATGGATGTGGTCTACAACCACACCAGTGCCTACGGCCAGTACCCGCATTCGGTACTCGACAAAATCGTGCCCGGCTATTACCACCGCCGCACCCTGGAGGGCGATGTGGCGATGAGCAGCTGCTGTGCCAACACCGCCAGTGAGCACGGCATGATGGAAAAGCTGATGATCGATTCCCTGCGCACCTGGGCCAGGGCCTACAAAGTGGACAGCTTCCGCTTCGACCTGATGGGCCATCACAGCCTGGACAATATGCTCAAGGCCCAGGCGACGTTGCAGTCTCTGACTCCGGCAGCCGACGGCGTGGATGGTCGCATTCTTTACCTCTACGGCGAGGGCTGGAATTTCGGCGAGGTTGCCAACGACGCCCGCTTCCTGCAGGCGCGCCAGCCCAATATGGCGGGCACGGGTGTGGGCACCTTCAACGACCGTCTGCGGGATGCCGTGCGCGGTGGCAATCCCTTCGGCGGCTATGTAGAGCAAGGCTTTGGTACCGGCCTCTTCACCGATAGCAACGGCAAGTTCGAAAGCGGGGATGAGCGCACCACTCTGCTGACCCTGGCGGACAAGGTGCGGGTTTCCCTGGCCGGCAATCTGGCAAATTACCTCTTTGAGGATGCCACCGGCGCCCTGATCACCGGCAGCGAGCTGGTCTACAATGGCCAGCCCACGGGCTACACCGCCGACCCACAGGAATCCATCCACTATATTTCCGCCCACGACAACGAAACACTGTTTGACGGCGTGCAAATCAAGGCCAGTGAGCGCGCCGGTCTGCGCGAACGGGTGCGCATGCAGGCATTCAGCAACTCGCTCGTGCTCTTCGCCCAGGGGATACCGTTTATCCACGCGGGACAGGATTTCCTGCGCTCCAAGTCCATGGATCGCGACAGCTACAACGCCGGCGATTGGTTCAATGCGCTGGATTTCAGCCTGGATACCGACAATTGGGGTGCCGGGCTGCCGATGGCGGACAAGAACGAGGACAAATGGCCCCTGATGCAGCCGCTGCTGGCCAATCCCGCGTTGGCGCCCAAGCGTCGCCACCGCCGGTGGAGCAGTGCCCTGTTCCGCGAGCAGCTGGCGATCCGCAACAGCTCACCGCTGTTCCGCCTGCCCGATGCGGAGGCAGTGGCAGCACATGTACATTTCCTGAATACCGGCCCGGACCAGATACCGGGCCTGATTGTTATGGCACTGTCGGATGCAGAGGGCAGCTTTGACCCGCGCTTTGAACGCATTGTGGTGCTGTTTAACGGCGATGATGACACGGTGGCATTTGCCAGCGACACGCTGCGCGGCCTGCCCCTGCGCCCACACCCGCGCCAACGCCGCTCGGTGGACCCGCGCCTGCAACGGGCAAGCTTCAACCGGCACAACGGCAGCTTTACCCTGCCCGGGCGCACCACAGCGGTATTTGTACAGCCGCGCCGGGCTTATTGAACCCATCGCAGGTAGCAAAAATAAAAAGGCCGGATACTTCCGGCCTTTTTATTGGAATGGCAGGGGCACAAAAGAGCGGAGATTATGGCTCCCCGTCCTCTTCCTCTCCACTTTCAATCAGATGCCCCAGCTTGCCTTTCTTGGTGGAGAGGTATTTGGCATTGTGCGGGTTGCGCCCGGACTGGTGTGGCAGGCGCTCGGTCACTTCGATGCCCAGATCCTGCAAGGCCTTTACCTTGCGCGGGTTGTTGGTCATCAGGCGAATGGCATGGATACCCAGATGCGCAATCATCCCCTTGAGGAGGGAATAATCGCGCATATCCGCACCGAAGCCGAGCCTTTCATTGGCCTCTACAGTATCTGCCCCACAGTCCTGCAGGTGATAGGCGCGAATCTTGTTCAGCAGGCCGATGCCGCGACCCTCCTGGCGCAGGTAAAAAATGGCCCCGCGCCCCTCCATGGCAATGCGGTGCATAGCGTGTTGTAACTGGGCACCGCAGTCACAGCGCAGAGAGAAGAGCGCATCGCCGGTCAGACATTCCGAGTGAATGCGGGCGAGCAGCGGTGCATCGGTATTGAAGTCACCCATAGTGAGTACCAGATGCTCCTTGCCGGTACCCAGCTCCTCAAAGCCGTGCATCTCAAACATACCCCAGGAGGTGGGCAGCTTTGAGGATTCCACATATCGAATAGCCAACGTTATACCTCTTCTATTCAGTTGCGTGCGCGCAGTATCAGCACACCATCCTGCTGCTTCATATCCACCCGGGCGAGAAAGGTGTTTCCCAACAGCACGATACGGGGAAAGTCCCCAGCGTGCACAGTGGCTTCCACATTGTGCAGTTTAATGCCACCAATGGTCACACTGCTGAGAGTCACCAAGTACGCCCGTGTCATACCATTGGCAGTTGAAACCGCGATTTCCTCCGCACCTTCAAGATTGAGGCCGAGGCGGCGCGCAGTGGGATAGTTGAAGGCAATGCTGGTTGCGCCAGTGTCCACCAGCATGGGCACGCGCAAGCCATTCACCCAGGCTTCGGCGCTGTAGTGGCCGCGCCTGTCGGCCATGAGGCGCACCTCGGCCTTTTCGGCCTGCACATAGCGGGTGGCAACCGGTGCATCCAGGGTGAGCTTTCGCTCGCGCCCAGCGACACGGATGCGGGCATGGCTGGTGGTGGCCTCCAGCAGTTCGACCCCTTCCGGGGAGCTTTCCCCCCTGCTGAGAATACGCTGGCGACCATCAATTTCCAGCAGGGCGCTGTCGCCAAAAAGCCCCTTGAGCTGCACCTGCTGGGCACCGGCGGCAGTGGCAATCAGCAGCCCCAGCAGTACACACAGTCGTTTTCCCATCGATAGTCCCTATCCGTTTACACACCTACCAGCCATGCGGTCACCTGCACTACCAGCCCCGCGTAAATGGCGGCCAGTATATCGTCGAGCATAATTCCGATGCCACCCTGTACCTGCTTGTCCGCCCAGCGCACGGGCGCTGGCTTGGCAATATCGAACAAGCGAAACAACACAAAGCCGTACAGCGCCCACACCCAGCCCTGGGGAGCCATCCACATGGTGAGCCAGTAACCCACCATTTCATCCCAGACAATGCCGCCGTGGTCATGCACGCCGAGTTTCTTCGCCGCGGCGCCACACAGGTAACACCCCAGCAGTGCGGAGACCACCACAATCCCCAGATACCCGGCCGGAGACAGCCCCTGCATCAACCACCAGAAGGGGATGGCGGCAAGGGTGCCAAAGGTGCCCGGCGCCCTGGGGGCAAGGCCGGAACCAAAACCAAAGGCCAGCAACAGAACGGGGTCGCGCAACAGCCGGGGAAAAGACGGATTCTGTATCTTCATGGTGTCCAAGTCCGGTGACACTACAAAGCCATAGCGGTATGGCCTGCCTGTAAAGCCGCCCTCAAAAGTGCCGGTAGCCCGTGCGGGGGGCCCGCCAGCGCTTTCCGTTTTGCCAGCAGCGCACCTCGGCTTCGCCGCTGCCCAGGGTACCGATAGCCACCGCTTCCGGCGCCAGCTTTTGCAGGGCTGAAACCCGCGCCTGGGGCACGGTAAAACACAGCTGGTAATCGTCGCCCCCGGCAGCGGCCAGCGCCAGTGCAGCCTCCCCCGCTAGCGCCCGCGCCAGCGGCGCAATCGCCAGCCGCTCCAGATACACATCGGCACTGACCGCGCTGGCGGTGCAGATATGGGCGAGATCCGCCAGCAGGCCGTCGGAAATATCCACTGCACTGCTGGCCAACCCGGCGATGGACGCCGCAGTGGCGAATTGTGGCTCAGGGTAGTAAAAAGCCCGCTCGGCACTGCGCCGGGTTTCCCCTTCGGCTGGTCGTTCGCCCAGGATCACCGGCAAAGCGGCGGCTGCCCCGCCCAGAGGACCACTGATATACACGAAGTCGCCGGGGCGGGCGCCGCCCCGGCACAGCGGTTTCAGGGTCTGGCCCAGTACCTGGATGGTGATCGACAAAGGCCCCGCGGTGGTATCGCCACCCACCAGGGAAATGCCAAATAGTCTGGCGGTGTTCAGCAGGCCAGCGGCGAACCGCTGCAACCAATCCGCGTCACTGTGCGGCAGGGTCAGCGCCAGGGTAAACCACAGCGGGCGCGCATTCATGGCGGCCAGGTCGCTGAGATTAACCCGCAGTGCCCGCGCGGCAATAGCGGCGGGGTTTGCATCCACAGGAAAGTGCCTGCCCGCCACCAGGGTGTCTACGGAGGCGGCCAACTGGCCCTGCGCCGGCACCTGCAACAGGGCGCAATCGTCGCCAATACCCAGTGCCACCCCCTCGCCCTGCGGGGCGCTGGCGAAGTAATCGCGGATAATGTCAAACTCGTCCGGCGCGTGTTCCATGGCTGTGACTGCGGGTTAAGTTTTCTTGTCCGCAGCCACTTCCGCCGCGCGCAGGGTTGCGGCAGTCCTGTCCAGAATGCCGTTGATAAACTTGAAGGCATCGGTGGGGCCGAATTTTTTTGCCAGGGCCACCGATTCGTTGATCACAACCTTGTAGGGCACATCCATGCGGTGTTGCAGTTCGTAGGCAGACATGCGCAAGAGCGCGCGGGAAACCGGATCCAGGTCTTCCACGCTGCGATCCAGGTAGGGTGTAAAGGTGTCTTCCACCGTATCGAGGTTTTTCGCAACCCCGTGGAAAAGGTCGCGGAAATACGCCACATCGGTTTTACTCATATCGTTATCGGCGTGAAACTCCGCCTCGATAGTCGTGAGGCTGGCGCCGGCTATTTGCCATTGGTAGAGCGCCTGCATGGCGTAGTGGCGCGCCTTGCGGCGGGCGGATGCAGTTACCGTCATTGTCTTTTCCGGTGGGTACTTCACAGGGTGGATTGGCGCCGGCCCGGCCGGCGCCGCAGCATTAGATCTTGCCGAGCAGTGAGACCATTTCCAGGGCGGTCTCGGCGGCCTCGCAGCCCTTGTTGCCGGCCTTGGTGCCGGAGCGCTCGATGGCCTGCTCAATGGAGTCCACGGTGAGTACACCGAATGTCACCGGAATACCGGTGTCCAGTGCCACCTGGGCCAGCCCCTTGGTGCACTCGCTGGCGACATATTCAAAGTGCGGGGTACCACCGCGAATCACCGCCCCCAGGGCGATCACCGCATCGAACTTTTTGCTCTGCGCCAGCTTCTGCGCAATCAGCGGAAACTCAAACGCACCCGGTGCGTAGCAGATCGTGATATCCCCATCCGGAATGCCCTTGCGGCGCAGGGTATCGAGTGCGCCGTCTTTCAGACGCTCCACCACAAAGCTGTTCCAGCGACTCACCAACAGCGCATACTGGCCACTGCTGCCGACAAAGTCCCCTTCGATCACTTGCGTATTGCTCATCGTTTTCAATCCGTATCCTGGTGGTAGCACCGGCACTCACCCGCGGACCGGGCCAGTGCGCGCTGCTTGATTTTACTGGTCAGCGTTCAGGTACTCCTCCACTTCCAGGTCGAAGCCGGAAATGGCACTGAATTTGAATGGGGCGCTCATCAAGCGCATTTTGCACACTTTGAGGTCGCGCAGTATCTGCGAGCCGGTGCCCACCTGCTTGTACACCAGGTCCTGACTGGGGCGCTGCTGCTTGCCGCTGATCAGCCAGTCGATACTCTCTTCGATTTCCTCTGTGGTCTCGTTGTGACAGATCAACACCACCACACCCTTGCCCTCTTGTTCGATGCGCTGCATGGCGCGGCGGAAGGTCCAGGGTGTGAATGTCTCGTCGCCGCGGCGAATGGTGAGTACATCACGCAAAGTATTGCCTACGTGAACCCGCACCAGGGTGGGCTCTTTCGGCGTGGGGTCGCCCTTGATAAAGGCAAAGTGGCGCTCGCGGCGAGCCCTGTCCAGATAGGTGCGCAACCTGAATTCGCCGAACTCGGTATGCACCTTGCGCTCGTTGATACACTCCACCGTTTTTTCGTTGAGGGCGCGGTAGTTGATCAGGTCGGCGATGGTGCCGATCTTGAGGTTGTGTTCCCTGCCGAACCGCTCCAGGTCCTGGCGCCGCGCCATGGTGCCATCTTCGTTCATGACCTCGACAATCACCGCGGCGGGCTCAAACCCCGCCAGGCGCGCCAGGTCGCAACCCGCTTCGGTGTGACCGGCCCGGCTCAGCACCCCGCCGGGCTGGGCCATAATCGGGAAGATATGGCCGGGCTGTACAATATCGCTGGGCCTGGCATTCCTGGCCACCGCCGCGCGTACGGTGCGGGCGCGGTCCGCTGCGGAAATCCCCGTGGTAACCCCCTCGGCGGCCTCAATGGATACGGTGAAGTTGGTGCTGAACTGAGTACCATTTTCCCGCGACATCAGCGGTAGATCCAGCTGTTCACAGCGTTCCCTGGACATGGGCATACAGATCAGGCCGCGGGCGTGGGTGGCCATAAAGTTGATGTCCTCGGCGCGTATCTGTTCCGCCGCCATCACCAGATCGCCCTCATTTTCGCGATCTTCGTCGTCCATCAGGATCACCATCTTGCCCTGGCGAATATCGTCGATCAGTTCTTCAACCGTATTAAGTTCCATTGCTCACTCTGGATAAATTGGTCAATTGCAAATTGGGCGCCCTCCCCGGTGGCCGGCAAACGCCGGCTAGCGCGGGTAAAATCCGTGCCGGGCGAGAAATTCACGGGTTATCTCCGTATTGCCGGGTGTGGCCGCCTGCTCCCCCAGAAGCAGGCGCTCCAGATAGCGCGCGATCAGGTCCACTTCCAGGTTGACGCGCGTCCCGGCGATGTAAGCGCCCATAATCGTTTCCTGCAGTGTGTGGGGTACGATGGTCAGCTCGAACTCTGCGCCGTCCACCGCATTCACGGTGAGGCTGGTGCCATCCACCGTAATCGAGCCCTTATGGGCAATATAGCGGGCCAGGTTTTCCGGTGCGCGCAGGCGGAAGCATTCGGCACGCGCTTCGGATTTGCGCCACAATACCGTACCGATGCCATCCACATGGCCACTGACAATATGGCCGCCCAGACGCGTTTGCGGGGTGAGGGCCTTTTCCAGGTTGACCCGGTCGCCCCTTTGCCAGCCACCGACACAGGTGACAGCCAGGGTTTCCGCGGACACATCCGCCCAGTAGCCGTCGCCGCACAGCGCCACCACCGTCAGGCACACGCCGCTGGTGGCGATACTGTCTCCCAGCTGCACATCGGACAGGTCCAATTCGCCGCTTCTGACCCGCAGGCGCAGATCACCCGCGCGCGCTTGCAGTTCGGCGATATCACCCACAGCTTCAATGATTCCGGTAAACATCAGCGCTCGATATCCGTGGTTGCGGTGATGCGCCAGTCATGCCCGACCGCACGCATATCGGTAATCGTAACCGGCAGGACCGAACCCATCCGCTCAATCGGTAGTGCAAACAGCGGTCGCGCCGTGCTACCGAGTAACTTGGGCGCCAGGTAGACAATCAACTCGTCCACATGGCCGCGGTACAGGAATGCACCGGACAGTGTCGCGCCGCTCTCCACCAGAACCTCATTGCACTGACGCCGTGCCAATTCCTGCAGCAACGCGAGCAGGTCCACTTGCCCGTTTGCATCCGATGGCAATACCAGCACCTCTGCACCGGCCTGCTGCAGGCGCACGCGGCGCTGTTCCTCTGCGCGCTCAGTCGTGCACACCAGTGTGGGGGCGTCGCCCTGCAAAATAAAGGCTTTGAGCGGTGTGCGCAGCTGGCTGTCGACAATAACCCGCAGTGGCTGTACCCGAGCGGCCTGTTCCGCCGCAAGCAGCGCCAGCGCCATTTCGTCCGCGCGCACATTCAGGTTGGGGTTGTCAAAGCGCACCGTCTCAACGCCGGTAACAATCGCGCAGCTGCGCGCGCGCAGGCGCTGCACATCGGCGCGCGCAGCGGGACCGCTCACCCATTTGGACTCACCACTGGCCATGGCGGTGCGCCCGTCCAGACTCATCGCGGACTTGCAGCGCACCAGTGGCAGGCCCAGGGTCATACGCTTGATAAAACCGGGATTGAGCCTCCGGCACTGAGCTTCCAACAGGGGGCCTGCCACCTCGATACCCGCTTCGCGCAGTCTCTGCAGGCCCGTGCCGCCAACCTGTGGATTCGGGTCCTGCATTCCGTAGACCACGCGGGCAACGCCGGCTTCGACCAGCGCCTCTGTGCAGGGGCCCGTGTGGCCGGTATGAACGCAGGGCTCGAGGGTGACATACACAGTGGCCCCGCGGGCGCACTCGCCCGCAGCACACAGCGCCTCAATCTCCGCATGGGCGGCACCGGTGCGTTGATGCCAGCCCTCACCCACAACCGCACCGGCAGGATCGGTAATCACACAACCGACCCGCGGATTGGGCATGGTGGTATAGAGGCCTCGCTCCGCCAGTTGGATAGCGTGGGCCATCAGGGCCTGGGCGCTCTGCACAGCGGCACGACTCATTGCGAACCGCTTCCCTTTCCGATCAGGCGTTCTATCTCTTCGTTGAATTCACTCACATCTTCGAAGCGCCGGTACACCGAAGCGAAGCGCACATAGGCCACCGGGTCCAGCTCGCGCAACTGCTCCATCACCAATTCTCCTATGGCGCGGGCGGGCAGCTCCCGCTCGCCGGTGGCCTGCAGGGCGTGTTTTATCTGGGAGACTGCGGACTCCACCCGTTCGGTGCTGACCGGGCGCTTCTCTACCGCGCGCTGAATACCCGCGCGCAGCTTGTCTTCGTTGAAGGGCTCGCGCTGGCCGTTCTGCTTGACGACCCGCGGCAGCAGCAGTTCTGCGGATTCGAAAGTGGTAAAGCGCTCGCGACACACAAGGCACTCGCGCCGACGGCGCACCTGATCCCCTTCAGCAACCAGGCGGGAATCGACAACTTTGGTTTCTTCTGCGCCGCAGAAAGGACAGTGCATACGGGATAGTTCCCAGAGGGAGTGGAAAATGGATTGCAGTTTACCATAGCCGCTGGATCAAGTGGCCCGACAGCTAGCGCTAGTGTTCCCTTACCACTGATTGCCCCCGTGGCCACTGCGCCAGTACGTCCATAAAGAAAACGGCTCAAAGAGCCGCTTTCTTGTTAACACTGCCAATCAGCCCTGGCTGTACACCGGATACTGTGCACAAATTTTCAGCACCTTCTGCTTTATCTCGGCAATAGCGGTCTCCACATCCTCCTTTTCCAGTGCATCCAGAACATCGCAGATCCAGTGGGTCAGCTGCTGGGTCTCCTCGACACCAAAACCGCGGGTGGTGATCGCCGGGGTGCCGACACGCAGCCCGCTGGTAATAAATGGGGAACGTGGATCATTCGGTACCGCATTCTTGTTCACCGTAATATTGGCACGCCCCAGGGCCTCATCGGCATCCTTACCGGTGTACGCTTTGCCGATCAGATCCACCAGCATCAGGTGGTCATCGGTACCCCCGGAAACGATATTGATGCCCCGGTCCAGGAAGGTCTCCGCCATGGCGCGGGCATTTTCCACCACTTTTTTCTGGTAGGCCTTGTACTCCGGGGTCATGGCTTCTTTAAAAGAAACCGCCTTGGCGGCAATCACATGCATCAGGGGGCCGCCCTGGCCACCGGGGAATACCGCAGAGTTCAGCTTCTTCTCAATCTCTTCATTGGCGCGGGCCAGGATGATACCGCCGCGCGGGCCGCGCAGGGTTTTATGGGTAGTGGAGGTGACAACATCTGCATGGGGAATCGGTGTGGGATACTCTCCGGCAGCCACAAGGCCAGCGACATGCGCCATATCCACAAACAGATAGGCCCCCACCTTGTCGGCAATTTCGCGAAAGCGCGCCCAGTCCATCACACGGCTGTAGGCGGAAAATCCGGCAACGATCATCTTCGGCCTGTGTGCCAGCGCCAGGCGCTCCACCTCCTCGTAATCCACCTCACCGGTTTCAGGGTTCAGGCCGTACTGCACGGCACTGTAGATCTTGCCGGAGAAGTTGACCCGGGCACCGTGGGTCAGGTGACCGCCGTGGGCCAGGCTCATGCCCAAAATAGTATCGCCGGGGGCACAAAGGGCCTGGTAAACCGCAGCGTTGGCCTGGGAACCGGAATGAGGTTGTACATTGGCGTAGTCGGCGCCAAACAGTTGCCTGGCACGCTCGATGGCCAGGGTCTCCACCTTATCCACATACTCACAGCCACCATAGTAACGCTTGCCTGGATAGCCTTCGGCATACTTGTTGGTCAGACTGCTACCCTGGGCGGCCATAACTTGCGGGCTGGTGTAATTCTCTGAGGCAATCAGCTCGATGTGGTCTTCCTGGCGAGCATCCTCCTCCCGAATGGCTTCCCAGATCTCGGGGTCGTAAGAGGCGAGCGTGACAGATGCATCAAACATGGTGTTCCCTCGATAAAGCGGGTTGGATAGCCACTTGTGAAACCCGACACTTCAGCGCCCAGGCCCTGCAACTGGGACCCGAACAGCAAAGAGGGCCGGGGCTAATCAAAACCCTGAGCGTTCAGAAAGGCGCGCATTGTACACCAAGGGCGGAGGGATTGCGCAAAATGCAAACGCGGCCCAGTGGCCGCATTTGGAGAGGATGGACCGGCTTAGAAACGTACAACCAGGGAGCCTGACCAGTAGTCCACCTCTTCTTGGATAAGCGTGTATTCGGCTTCAAAGGAGATGTTTTCGGCCAGTTTAAAGCCGACACCAACACCCACGGAGGCGCCGCTATCGGAAACATTACCAAAGGATTTTACACCCACTTCTTCGTTGAGGTAGCCGAAGCGCCCCTTGAAATAAATATCTCCCTGGGTGCGATAAGTGGTATACACTGCCTGGGTGGAGATAGAGTAACCCACTGTTTCCCGGTCAATCCTGCCCCGAAATGAATCGTAATCAAAGCCAACGAGTTCGCCATCTACCACGGAGCCGGTAAACTCAGCCTCAATCCCCCAGCCTGAACTCCAGGTATAACCCCCGCGAATACCAGCGCTTAAAGGGCTCTCATCACCGACATCCGTGTTCATCACACCAAAAACACCACCGATGTGATGTAGGCCCCTTTCGCCTGGACAGCAGCCGAACAGAGCAAAGCCACCGCCGCAACCACTGCTTTAAGATTGAAAGACATGCTTTTCCCTTACTATAGAATCCACAAAAGCCGACGGATGTCCCCTGATCATTGGGTGATTGGCCCAGAAACTATAGTGGCCGCACACTGAGTCCTGTGTATTTCCAAAGGCATCTCTCCACAGCCAATAGGCAATAGCCAATAGGCAATAGGCAATAGGCAATAGGCAATTCGGATAAAAAATGTACGGTCTTGATTGGCTTCATTTTACTGGTCTTCGACTATGGGTGCCATAGAGAGGTATTGCTCCCTCCGGCTCGCCGGAATTTCCAATCAGATGCCGAAATGGCAATTGAGCCAGACTTGGCTAATACCCGGGGAATCCTGAACAAGCCCCAATTTCGCTAAATGCCTCCCGCTTTTTCATTAAGTTTCCCTCGCTTGATCCAAGTCAACCCAGCCACATCGAGCCCAACAACAATAGAGCAAGAAACAAATCGCGGAGGTCTGGGGTGGATACCATCTACCGACAACTGTGTTGTGACCATCAAGCTATGCAGCAAATGCTCGATACCTTTGAGCAGCTGTTGTTGGATCTTTTTGGACACAGTGACCGGGACCCAAATACCCTTTCATGTATTCTCGATGCACTGGATTATTTTTCCGTTTACCCGGATCAATACCACCATCCGCTGGAGGATTTGGTGTTTGCCCGGCTGTTGCTCAAGCCGGTCCAGAATCGCGATGCCATTTATAAAGCGCGGATGCAACACCAGCAGATTGCATCCGCAACCAAACATATATGCGCACTCTTTTATGCCGTGGCCAATAACGCAATGGTGGAGCGAAAAATGTTGGAGAGTACCTGCAGCGCCTATATACAACTGCAACGCACCCATATCCACCTGGAAAATTCAGCACTGTTTGCCCAGGTTGAGCGGTATCTGGACGCAGAAGACTGGCGCTTGATTCATATGCAAGCTAAAAATCTTGACAACCCGTTTTTTGGTAACAAGATGAAAAAAGTGTATGAGACACTGCGTGAACATCTCACGCAGCATCAAAATGCGGCAACTGGGTTTGCCTGATACATACACCAGTCATCCAGGGGGGATGAACATCAAACGGCAAGGCACTTCCATCGGGATAGGGTGAATCGACGATGATTTTCTGCTGTCTCTCAAAACGATTGGTCAGCCAAGTCATAAAGACTATGAGCAAGTCGCTCTCCTGCTGGAATATGCCCTTGAGGGCGTGAAACACCCCCAGGTTAGTAGACTTGTGGATATTCGGATTTTGTGAGGGCCGGGGTCTGCATACAGTGTGATATGAGTTCAGGCTCGCCCTGAAACACGGCAATAAATTTTTCAGAATTGCCGCACTCTGGAATGAGCAATAACAAGAGATCGCCACCAAAATTGGGGGCTGGTCTATCAGCGGCAAGATGCGCTACTTCGAGGAATATCACAAAGCCATGGACTGGCTAACAATAGGGAATAAATCCAACAATAAACAAACTCACAAGACATTCGCTTTCTCCACGCACTCGTGATAAGTAGTGGATTTTGGGGGCGTTTACGCCCCCTTTTTTCACCAAAGCATCCGTGAAGCAAGATGAAAACCCTATGCCAACTGCCGTGGCGGGAAACCTGCACCAACCTGCTATTTGAAGACGGGGCTCCCAGTATACAGTTGCGAAAAATAATTTCACTGCTCTGGAAAGAGCACGACATATTGTGCCAGTGCAATGTATATGCAAGCAGCACTCACGGGTGGTTCTCATAACCGCAATGGGTTCCCGCAATCTCACTAAGCCCGACTAAATTCAGAATCTGCACGCTTCTGCCATTCACTCGGATCAAATGCTCGCGGTGAAAGCGGGAAAAAAGCCGGCTCACCGTTTCTGCACTCAAACCCAGGTAATTGGCAATATCAATGCGTGGCATGGAGAGCACAAACTGACTGGATGAACATCCACAGCGGGCATATCGGCTGGAGATATTGATTAATAATGCGGCGAGGCGGGTATCTGCTGCGCGCTTGCCCAGTAGCATTAATATTTCATTTTCCTGACGCAGTTCGTCGGAAAACAGGCTGTAGATTTGCTGCTGCAGTGCCGGAACCTGTTGGGCCAGCCACTCCAACTGGACAAAGGGCAGCAGGCAGACACTGCTGTCTTCCAGAGCCTCGGCATAACTGGAGTGGAGTCGTCTGCTGTAGGCATCGAGGCCAAGCAGCTCTCCCGGAAGGGCAAAATGGGTTACCTGGGTATCGCCATCGGCGGCAATGACCGCACGTTTAAAACTGCCGGAGCGAATGGCATAAAGATTCTGAAAAGAATCCCCGGCGCTGTAGAGCATCTCCCCGGCTCTGACGATCCGCTTTTTGCGGGTAACGCCCTCCAGCCGGTCAATGTCTGCCTGGGATAGCCCCGCAGGGAGACACAAACGCCTGACCGAACAATTACTGCAGCTTACCGCTACTGACGAGTCAACCATATCAAAACGAGGAATAACCTATCTGTCGCAATGGTACCCACTTCTTCGGATAAGGTCGCGTGGAGAAAATCGGACATCAGAAATTGAGGTTTTTATTCTAATGAACGGCCAGCCGCTCAAGCTATGTCGTACAGAATATCAAGCGGGGGAGAATATTATTTATAAGTAGTATAAGGCGGACACCTACCAGTGCATCGGCCAGCCGCCTGCATTTCACAAAGTCCCGGAGAGTATTTCTCCTGAACCGGCATAATTGTAATCCGGTATTCCCACCGTTTACAAAGGGAGCAATAGGTAATTGAGCACTGCAAAACCGCTTACTGGGACTCCTCATAACTGCAGTGGGTGCCCGCCAGCTCACTCAGCCCCACCAGGTCCACAATCTCCACGGCCCTGCCGCTCACCTTGATCAGGTTTTCCCGCTGCAAGCGCGAGAACAGCCGGCTTACGGTTTCCGCAGTCAGCCCCAGGTAGTTGGCGATATCGGTTCGCGGCATGGACAGGATAAACTTGCTGTGGGAATAACCGCGGCGGGAATATCGGCTGGAAATATTAATCAGCAGTGCCGCCAGGCGGGTATCCGCCGAACGCTTGCCAAGCAACATCAGAATATCATTTTCTTGGCGCAGCTCTTCGGAAAAAATCGTGTAAATCTGCTGCTGCAGGGCCTGTACCTGGTGGGCGAGAATTTCCAGTTGAGTAAATGGCAACAGGCAGACGCTACTATCTTCCAGGGCTTCGGCATAACTGGGGTGGACCCGGTCACTGTAGGCATCGAGACCGAGCAGTTCTCCAGGCAGGGCAAAATGCGTCACCTGGGTATCGCCATCGGCAGCAATAACCACCGTTTTGAAACTGCCGGAACGAATGGCGTACAGATTGGCAAAAGGGTCACCAGCGCGGTAGAGCGTCTCCCCGGCTTTCACCAGTTTTTTCCGGCGAGTGACCTGCTCAAGCCGATCAATATCGGCTTGGGATAATCCTGCCGGCAGGCATAAACGCCTGACTGAGCAGTTGCTGCAGCTGACCGCTACTGAGGAGTCCATCATACTAACCAGCCGGTAATTCAATTTGCGGCAATTGTAACCGCTAAGCGGGCAATCGTCGCCTGCAGCCAGTTAAAGAACACGGGAATATTGGGCCTGTGTCGGCTGGTTGTGTAGATAACTATCGAAAGCGGACGCCACATTTCGCACAAACCAACGCCCCTGCTCAGTAATCATAATTGCCTTGTCGTCCTGGTAAATAAGCCCGTCGTCAAACATAGGTTGCAGACGCTCGAGTTCCTCATGGAAATACTCTGCAAACGGTATTCCCATACAGCGCTCAACCTCGTCTTTATCCAGGCGCAGGCGACACATGAGTTCGCTGATCACCCGTTGACGCAATCGGTCCTCCTCGCTCAACAACCAGCCCCGGCAAGCGGCATTTCCCCGCTCGCCAATGGCCTGGGCGTACTCTTTCAAGCGGTGCGAGTTTTGCCAGAAGCCACTTTGACTGTAACTGATTGCCGATGCGCCCAGTCCCACAAGGGCATCTGCAGGCATCAGGGTATATCCCTGGAAATTCCGTTGTAGCCTGCCCGTATCCGCAGCTTTGGCCAGTTCGTCGCCGGGGCGGGCGAAGTGATCCATGCCGAGGAATGCATATCCCGCGCGCGCCAGATGCTCCACGGCTGCCAGTTGCATGGCAATTTTTTCTGCGGCAGGGGGAATCAGATCGGTATCTATCAGGCGCTGGGCCTTAAAGCGGTGTGGCAAATGGGCGTAGTGATAAAGCGCGATACGATCCGGTTGTAACTCCAGCACCCTGTCCAAAGTGCGCTGCAGTGTGCCCAGGTTCTGCTGCGGCAGTCCGTAAATCAAATCGTAGGAAATGGAAACAAATCCTCGCTCACGCGCTGCAGCAGTCAGGGTACTCACCTGATCGGCACTGCAAATACGATTGATGGATCGCTGTACCTCGGCATCAAAATCCTGAATGCCCAGACTGAGGCGATTAAAACCCAGCTCTCTCAGGGTATCCAGCGTCTCCAGTTCCAGGGTACGCGGATCGGCTTCAATGCTGTACTCAACACCATCACCAGGGTTCAGATCAAAGACCTCTCCCAGCCCTTTCATTAACCGACGCAAATCAACATCGTTGAGGAAAGTGGGCGTACCACCACCCAGGTGCAACTGTGTTACCGGTACCTGCGCCACTTTATCGCGGTACCAGCGCGCCTCCTGTAAAAGATGATCGAGGTAACTGGAGGCGAGTCCATACTGCTGGGTGATCACTTTGCTGCAGGCACAGAAGTAACAGAGGGAGCGGCAAAAGGGAATATGGACATACAGAGAAAGGCTGCGGATGCCCTGTAGCCCTGTCCAGGGCCTGACGCCCTCCAGAGAACTGAACCGATCCGCAGTAGGATAAGAGGTATAACGGGGGCAGGGCCCGCTGTAGCGGGATAACAGCGCTTGTGAAAGCCCGCCCACTTTGGTCTTTATCTCTTGCACCATATTCATCACAATTTTATCAAGCCATTTGCGACAACCCCCGTCACAAACTGAAAGATGACCGTCAGGCCCACCAAAAGAAAACCACAGCGGCCGCCCCATCCCGGAGCCCCGGTGTCACAGGCTTAGAACCGGTAGCCCAGCCCCGCCGTGTATACCAGCGGGTCGATATCCACGCTGGCGGTGATATCACCCACTTCCGGCACTGTCACTTTGGCGTCGGTATCGATATCGATCAAGAACACCGCCAAGTTCAACAACCAGCGCCTGTTCGCGCCGAAGGCAAAATCCACTCCCGCTTCCGCGGCCAGGCCAAAAGAGTTGTCCAGGGACAGTTTGGCTCCTCCTGTTGCACCGAGAGTTGCGAATCTCGCATCCGCTTCGCTGTCAATGTCCTCATCAAAGAATACGGTGTAATTCACCCCCACGCCGAGATAGGGCTGGACTGAAGACCGCTTATCCATGGGGTACCACTGCAGCAGCAGGGAGGGCGGGAGCTGCTTGGTTTCCCCAAGGTCAAAGGTCGCCCCCAGGCCCTCGACCTGAATATCGTGGGTGAACGGGGTTGCCGCCAGCAGTTCCACACCCCAGTGGTCGTGGAACATGTAAACGCCTGTCAAGCCCAGCGCGGAGCCGTTGTCAACATCAACCCTGGTGCCACCCAGCCTGGCACCCGACACTGACAGCGCGCTGGAACTGACATCGGGTGCTACCGAGGCGATGCCACTGCGCACAATGATGCTCCCCTTTTCATAGGCAAGTGCCGGTACAGAAAGTACAGCGGTCAAAGCAGCGGCTGTGCATGCAGTGATACGATTCATCAACTTCTCCATAGAGCAATTTGGTATTTTTCCCGACTTGAGAAGGCTTCTTCCAGGCCCACTCACCAGTCGCAGGCAGGTTAACCGCTGACCTTGCTCAGGGGCTTGATCCAAATCAAGGGGTTCAAATGCACGATATCAAGACCATCGATTAGTGCGATGCATTAAGGAGGAACAAGGAAAACATGAGGCACATCAGGGGAATGGCAGAGGTGTAGCTATCAGGAAACCCAAAGGAGCCATCGAGTCCTTCCTGAAACTGGCTTGTCGATGAGGGCGCAATACCTGGGAGGCAGACAACTCGTATTTCACCCCCGAGACTGATCAGTTGCCGGATTCATGCTGCCCGGGCGCGTGGCTCAGGCGGCCACAGGCTGGCGCAAGCTCTCCGCCTCCACAGGTACGCAGCTCACTCAGGAGCGACCACCGACCGGTCCCATTCGGCAGCACTGACTTAGCATATAGCACCGCAGTGACCGGAAAATCCTAACTAGTCGGTCAAAACTCCTGCCGGGCGGCGGAACATATTTTGGATACTGGAGAAATCCAGTTGCTGGTTCTCTGCACTGGCACCGTGCAGCTGATACAGGTTTTCCGCCAGCGCGCCCATGGGCGTGGACGAAGCGCTACCCGCCGCGGCATCCATGGCCAGGCGCAGATCTTTCAGCATCAGGGCCACACTGAAACCACCACAATAACCATTGGCTGCGGGCACATTCTCCATCGCGCCAGGGTAGGGATTGTAATGAGTCAGAGACCAGTTATTGCCTGAGCTTTCGCACATAATTTCCGAGAGCACTCTCGGGTCCAGCCCCTTGTCCACACCCAGTTGCAGCGCTTCGGCGGTACCAGTCATCTGCACCGCCAGCAACAGGTTATTGCAGATTTTCGCCACCTGCCCTGATCCAGCGCCACCCGCATGGAAAATCTTGCTGCCCATGGCCTGCAACGGCGCTCGCGCCACATCAATTGCCGCCATGTCGCCGCCACACATAAAGCACAGGGTACCCGCTATTGCCGCGGCAGTCCCGCCGGACACAGGAGCATCAATTGCGCGAATACCGCGCACATGGGCCGCTTCATGCACCAGGCAGGCATCTTCCGCAGAAACCGTCGAGCAATCGATGACCAGGGTATCCTCCTGAAGCTGTTTTAACAGCCCCTGCTCACCGAGATAGAGGCCTTTGATCGCATCGCCACTGGGCAACATGGAAATCACGGTGCCGGCCCCTTCCAGGGCCTGTCCAATATGCTCACAGGCCAGGCAGCCTCTCCTCTGTGCCTGCGCCAATGCCGCGGGATTTAAGTCAAAAGCCGCTACTTGGTATCCGGCCTTGACCAAATTGGCAGCCATCGGGCCACCCATATTACCCAGACCAAAAAAGGCTATCTTTTGCATAAAAACCACTCCGGTTTTTGTTGTTGGTGTCCCGGGCGAAAACGGCCCGGTTCGCTCTATAAATCTGCCAGCGGATGCTCGCCGTACCAAGGGCTGTCAAAGCAGCGCGCTACCTGCTCTGGAGATATCTCCTCCAGGCTCGCCGGTTGCCACTGCGGAGCACGGTCCTTGTCGATCAACAGAGCACGCACCCCTTCTTTGAAATGGCCACTGGCACAGAGGTTGACTGCCAGAGCCAGCTCCATACGGAAGACATCGGCGAGGGACCGGTGGCGGGCCCGGCGCAGCTGCTCCCAGATAATCCAGGGTGTTAACGGAGAGCCCCCCGCGAGGGTGCTGGCGGAGCGCTGCAGCCATTTGTCTCCCCCCTGGTAGGAACGGATTGCCCTACACACCGCTGGCAGACTGGAGAAGTCCGTGAGCTGCTGGATCTGGTCATAGTGTTCCCGCAGCACCGATTCCGGTCGCTGCAGCGATACGAGTTCAAACGTTTTCAGGCAATCACTGACGGTTTCGTGGTTGGCATCTACATTCCGGGCAAATGCCAACGCAGCCAATGTTTCCAGTACGGTATCGCGCTGGTCCTGCGCGACCATACGGTCCGCCAGGCCCACAAACAGGGCATCGGCACCATTAAACTGGGCACCTGTCAGCCCCAAAAACAGCCCGAGACGGCCGGGCATACGGTTCAGGAACCAACTACCTCCCACATCGGGAAACAGGCCGATGGTAATTTCAGGCATGGCCATGCGGGTGGTTTCAGTGACAATACGGTGACTGGCCCCGGCCATAATACCGATACCACCGCCCATCACGATGCCGCCGCCCCAAACTACAACCGGCTTGGAATAGGTATGGATTGTGTAATCGAGACGATACTCGCGGGAGAAAAATTCTGTGTTATATCGGCCATCCCCTGCCTCTCCATAGCTCGCCGACTGCTGGTATAGGGTCACCACATCGCCTCCGGCACACAGCGCCCTGTCGCCACTGCCGTCTATCCACACAACAGCCACCGTATCGTCCCGGGCCCACGCATCCAACTGGGCACAGAGCCGGTCTATCATCTGCAGGTTCAGCGCATTCAGCGCCTTGGGCAGGTTGAGAGTCGCGATCGCCACAGCGCCACGTCGGGAAAACAATACGGGAAAATCCTGATCCATTGTTGTCTGTCTTATTGCACCTGTACTTGATAGCTTCGCAGTTAAGCACAGATCGCTGCGGGCGTCAGCCACACGCGAGTACAGCCCCCTTACCCAGGCCCACGCAGTTGCACTTTCTACGCAAACTGATAAGTTGCGCGCAAATTCTCACCGATTCCAACACTCATTACTGGAACCCAGATGGCTGAATACGTTTACACCATGAACCGGGTGGGCAAGGTAGTACCACCCAAACGCGAAATCCTCAAGGATATCTCCCTGTCCTTTTTTCCCGGTGCCAAGATTGGGGTGCTGGGACTCAATGGTGCCGGTAAATCCAGCCTTCTGCGCATTATGGCCGGGGTGGATCAGGACTATCATGGTGAAGCCCGGGCCATGCCCGGTATTAAAGTGGGCTACCTGCCTCAAGAACCCCAGTTGGACCCCGGCAAAACCGTGCGTGGCAATGTGGAAGATGGCATGCGGGAAGCCATCGACGCCCTCGCCGGCCTCGAACAGGTCTATGCCGATTATGCAGAACCCGACGCAGACTTTGATGCCCTGGCAAAAAAACAGCAGCAGCTAGAAGATATCATTCATGCCTGGGACGCCCACAACCTGGAGCACCGCCTGGAAGTGGCTGCCGACGCCCTGCGCCTGCCATCCTGGGACGCGGATATCACCAACCTGTCCGGTGGTGAAAAGCGCCGTGTGGCCCTGTGTCGCCTGTTACTGTCGCGCCCCGACATGCTGCTGCTCGACGAGCCCACCAACCACCTGGATGCCGAATCCGTGTTCTGGCTGGAGCGCTTCCTGCACGATTTTACCGGCACCGTCGTAGCCATCACCCATGACCGCTACTTCCTCGACAATGTGGCTGGCTGGATTCTGGAACTGGACCGCGGCCACGGCATCCCCTGGGAGGGGAACTACACCACCTGGCTGGCACAGAAAGAGCACCGCCTGGCACAGGAACAGCGCGGCGAACAGGCCCGTATGAAGGCTGTACAAAAAGAGCTGGAGTGGGCCCGCCAGAACCCCAAAGGCCGCCAGTCCAAGAACAAGGCCCGCCTCGCACGCTTGGAGGAGATGCAGTCTCAGGATTTTCAGGCCCGCAACGAGACCAACGAGATCTATATCCCGCCCGGTGAACGCCTCGGCGACAAGGTGATCGAGTTTGAGAGTGTCAGCAAAGGTTTTGGTGATCGCCTGTTGCTCGAGAACCTGTCCCTGCGCATCCCCAATGGCGCTATTGTCGGTATCGTTGGCGGCAACGGCGCCGGAAAATCCACTCTGCTTCGTATGATCAGCGGCTCAGAACAAGCGGACGCCGGAGAAATTCACATCGGGGACACCGTCAAAGTCGCCTATGTGGAACAGGGCCGTGAAAACCTGGATAACAGCAAAACCGTTTGGGAAGCCATCTCCGACGGCCACGACAGGCTCAAGATCAATCACTACGAAGTGGGGTCGCGCAACTACGTGGGCCGATTCAACTTCAAAGGCAGCGATCAGCAAAAACGGGTGGGCGAGTTGTCCGGCGGGGAGCGCGGGCGCCTGCACCTGGCCTATACCCTCAAGCAGGGCGCCAATGTACTGCTGCTCGATGAGCCCTCCAACGATCTGGATATCGAGACACTGCGGGCCCTGGAAGAAGCCCTACTCAATTTCCCCGGTTGCGCCCTGATAATCTCCCACGACCGCTGGTTCCTGGACCGTGTCGCCACCCATATCCTCGCCTACGAAGGCGAGAGCGAAGCCGTGTTCTTTGAAGGTAACTACACCGAATACCACGAGGACTTTGTTCAGCGCAAGGGCGAAGAGGCCACACCACATCGCATGCACTATAAGAAACTGAAGACCTGAAAGTAAGAAAGCCCGCAGAATGCGGGCTTTCTTTGTAAATTTGAGATATAACACCCAAAAACTCTATTCAAACGTCTCAATTAAAAACTCCTACTAGGCCAGTCAGAGAGCAACTGACTTACTAAAGCACAATAAAACACTTTGTAAGCACGACAACTTATGTCCTATGAAACAACCATAATAGTTTCAAATAAAGATAGGTAATCAGTCTCAAATTTTTGATACGCTTATTCTTCGTTTTCCCATGGCCGAGGGTACTCAGCTTGTGGGCCCGCCTGGATATCAGTTTCAGCATTCATAACAAACTCCTTTCTAAAATTTTTTTTCGAAAAATAAAGAACACACCTAAAGAGAACTGCCATAACAAAAGGGGGAAAAGTTTACCCCCACTTTGACCCCACCTGTTTAGTTGGCACAAACGTTTCATTTAAGTCTTCATCACTCCCCTATAGCCAGATCAGCAGGACGGTAATGCAAGAGCAGCTTCCCGGCCCATCTGGATATCGGCCCGAATATAGATATAGCATCTCCTTTTTTTTGTCAATATGAAAAATATTCGATATTGAGGCACAGAGGTTGGGCACAATACAGCTTAAAGGTATCTCTATAAATTGAGTTTTCCTTAATTTTATCCTCCTGGAACCCCATTATTCGGTGCTTATGGGCACCAAAAAAGTAATTTTGAGAGGTGCCCTTAACTCAATAGTAAAAAAATCACTGGTATCACTGTCCATTCAATTATGGGTGCGCAATCACAATCAATGTATTTGCGTACTTTTGTACGCAAGCCATGGCCCGGCGCAAATTTCCCGGGTCCAGGGCAGCAAAACTTTCGTCCAGCACGGCCATTTGCGCGTTTTGCAACAGGGCACGGGCAATAAACAACCGGCTCATCTCCCCATGAGACAGGCGCCAACCCATCTCGCCCACCGTCTGCAGCATACCCGCGGGCATTTTTTGCAAAAGCGGAGTAAGACCGAGTTCGTCGCAGATAGCATAGGCTTTGCGCAGGCTCTCCTGCCGTGGCGGCCACTCGTCGCCCATCAGCAGGTTGAACAGGAAAGAATCGCCAAGCACATGGTTTTCATGAAATTGGGGGGCGGAGGCCACCAGCCGCTGCCACTGCCCGGGACCAAGACTGTTGCCATCGTACCCATTTAAGAGCAACAGGCCTTCGTCCGGTTTCTGGAGGCCGGTAATCACATTGGCAAGGGTGGATTTTCCCGAGCCGGAGACACCCTGCAAAAGCAGGCGGTCGCCGGGATAAATAACCAGGTTGCACTCCGCCAGCACCGGCTTTTCTTTTTTCGGGTAACTGAAACACAGATCGCGGAGATAGCACAGGGGTTGGGTGGCAGACGCAGAGACTGTGCTGTCGGCTGCGATATGTGCAGCGCCGGGAGAGAAGCGCTTTTGTGGTGCCTCCAGGGTAAAGAGTTCCCGCACGTTTTCCCAGGCCACCAGGGCGTTCAAGGCACCGGTAAAGCCATGTAGACACTTGAGCACTGCGCGATAGCCGAGCAGCACTCCGCCCAAGGCCACAGCGAGTTGCGCACTGCCGGAGTTGCCGGCGATAAACGCAGGCGCCAGCCCGGCCACCCCCAGCAGAAGCCAGAGGCGCGGCAATAGCGCTGCCAGATGCACCATGGTGCTGTCCATACCTGCGGAACTTTGCAGGTAGTCGCTCAACTCGCGGTCCTCTCCCCGGTGCCAGTCAGCCGGCTGCTGCTGTGCGAGGCGGGTGCGGTGGCCGAGCATTTTTTCTATCAGGCGGTGGGTCATGGCCAAGCGCCGGGCAGTCCAGCGGCGACGGCGGCGGTATTGGGTCCGGCCGAGAAAAAAGGCCAGCATTAAAAACGGCAACAACATCAACAGGTGCAGGGGTCCGCCGGCCCCCAAGGCGAGCACAATACAGGCCAGCGCGAGTTCCACCATGCCCAGCAACAGCGAAAAACCGCCCTGAAGGGCGCTTGCCTCAAGGCTTTCCGCATCGTAAACCCGCCCGAGTACCCGACCCGTGCCCATATGCCGCACCTTGCCCGTATCGATACGCAGGGCGCTGGCGAGTAGGCGCTGTTTTAGCAGCGCACCGGTCTCCACCGATACCGAACCCTGCAGTTGCGCCGTGAGTAATGACAGGGGAACCTGCGAAACCAGCAGCAGAACCCAGGCCAGGAGCCAGCCGGTATCAATAGAGCCGCCCAGTAGAGCGCGGCCGATTACCCACCAGCTGGCCAGAAACAGGGCCATTTGTAGCGCGTGAAAGACAAGCATCGCAAGAAAACGCCGGTGCTGGCCTTTCTGGCGCAGTTGCTGCCAGAAAGGCCGGTGCGCGGGCTGGCGCAGCAGCCAGCACTGCTCAAGGTGCAACCCTGCCAGGCTTTCCCGCAGCAGGGCACTGGTGGCCCTGCTGCGGCGCCGCCCGCCAATGCCGACGCTGTCGAGTAGGCGATTGATGCGCTCGCGCTGGGGCGCCGCCTTCGCATGGATGAGCTGGGTCACCACCCGGCGCGGACACACCTTTTGCACTTGCAGAGCGGGGGTGAGCAGGTGCAGGCGACGGCGATTACCACCGCACAGGGCGATAAAATACATCCTCTCGCCAAAGCGCAGACGGATCAATGCCGGCGCGGCACGCGCCAGCATCTGTTCCAGCTCTCCATAACCGCAGCTGACTTTCTCTACCTGTAAATCCAGCGCCTCAGCACCCAGCTGAAGCTGGGTGTCGATATTCTCCACCCCCTGTGCGACGGTACTGGAGTCGGGTGTGTCGGGGCCCAGCCCACAGTGCCGGGCCAGGGTTTGCAGGGCCGTATCCAGTTGGGCAAGGGGCCAGCACAGGGCGCGCAGACTGTTATCCACAGATTCAGCGCTCACAGGCCACCTCCGCAGACGCTTCCGTCTTTCGGGGGGAATCGGCTTCTGCCTGAGGCGGCACTTCCGAGAGGCGCCCGCCCTGCATGCGCAAATGGCGCCAGTCGGTACTTTTCCAGCAGTCCTGCCACAAGGTTTGCTCCGCTACCAGCAATTGGGCGTAGCGCGTGTCCCTGCGTTTGCTCAATACCGCCGGTGCGCCATCCTCCACTATGCGACCGTCCTCAACCACCAATACACGCTCAAAGTGTTGTGTTTCGGAAATATCGTGGGTCATGCAGATCAATGTGATGTCCTGCCAGGCCTGACGCACACGCCCGAGCAGGCGCTGGCGCTGGTCGCGGTCCAGGCCGCGAAAGGGCTCATCCAGGATGGCACAACAGGGCACTTCGCGGCCCAGGGCACGGCCGAGACGCACGCGCTGACCTTCCCCGCCACTGACCAGGGCACCCCCCTCTCCCAGGGCACTCTGCAGGCCATCTGGCAGCGAGGCCAGTAGTTTGAGTAAATCCGCCTGCTCAAGAATCGGATACAAAGGCGCGTTGGGGGTGTTTCCGTAGTGCAGGTTGTGAAGCAGGCTGTTGTTCCACAATTGAATGGCGGGATCTACCCAGGCGCAGTGCAGGCGGAAGCGGGCCTGCAACTCTCCTTGCAGCTCGGCACCGTTTAGCATTACGCGGCCCTGGGCAGGCCTGTGCCAGCCCAACAGCAGACCCGCCAGGCTGGATTTACCCGCACCGGATGCGCCCACGACAGCGATATGTTCGCCAGGGCCTATTTCCAGATTGATATCATCGAGAATGGTTCGGCCGCTGGCATTTACCTGAATATCCTCAAAGCGAAAATGCGCGGGCCGCTTCGGGTTAAAATCGGCAACCTTGTCTGTGGTATCCGGCGCGCCCTGGTCTTCAACCGCCTGCAGTGGTTCGAGCGCCCTCAGCAAGGTGGTGCGCTGGCGGGGATATTCACGGATTCGCACGGCGATATTCTCGCCCAATGGTGGCAGCGCCAGCACCCAGTAAATTAACAGCAGCAGATCGGGGTCTGCCCCGCGGCTGTGGATACAATAAATCACCAGAGTAGCGGCAAGTGCACAGTTCACAACCAGTTGCAGAGCCTGGCTGTTAAGCTGAAAGCGCAGGAAAATATAACCGGCCCTGATCCATTCGGAAAGCAAGGCCTCATGTTCCCTGCGTACCGATTCCCCAGCGCCATGGGTACGTATCGGCACAACCCCCAGCAGCGCATCCATATAGAACCGGGCCAGGGCACCGGTATGGGTCTGCACTCTCATATTGTGGTCATTGAGCACCGGCTGAAACAACAGTGGAATCGCTACCTGCACTGCTGCCATCAGAAATACCAGCGGTGCAGCTGAGGGCACAAGCCAGATAATGCCTGCGGCCGTCGCGAGTAGCATGAAGACGTTGAAGAGGATACCCCCCCCCAGCACCGGCAGCTCCCTGAGGGCGGTAATTCGGTGGCTGCGCTCGGCGGTATCCGAGGTGGGACGACTCTGGAAAAAGTGCTCCGGTATCTGCGGCAGCGCGGAGAGAAAGCGCATGCGAAAACGGTTTTCCAAGTGTCGCCCCAGTACCCGCTGCAGCTTGGCAACGGGAAACTGCAATAAAATGACGGTGAGTAAAAAGCCCAGCAGCAGAGCCACGGCTCCCATACGCTGCATACCGGTGGCCAGTTCGCTGTGGATATCGATGAGGCCGCGAAACAGCAGGGCCTCAGCCATCAAACCGAATACCGCGCCGAGCATCGCCAGCGCAATGATTACCGGAGCGAGCAGGCCATCCTCGCGAAGTAGATGCCACAGCTGCGGCAGGGGGCGCACCGATGGGGCTTGCAGCGCCCTGACCAGCGCCCTGGAGCGTGGCTTCACCCCATCCGCTTGGCGCACGCCCTTGACACGCACGATCACAACGCCGCTGAATTCCAGTTGTTCCGGGGTCAACTCCATGCTTTCACCAGACGCAAACCCCGCCGGGCGATAGGGGCGCACACACCAGTACTGCTCCGGCACCAGGGTGTGTGCGCAAGTGGCATCTGCGCCGAATTCCTCCACCAGCCTCTGCAGCATACTATTGGTTTCCGCACCGCGTCGCACGGCACCTGCCGACACCAGCGCGGTCAACATGCGTACTGACGCATCGAGAAACGCCAGGGAGAGCCAGTTACCCGACTCGAGGGATCGCCGGCATAAATCCGACCTGTCCATCTCGGAAACCTTGAGCCGCTGCATACGTTCGCACAGCGGATCGACAAAATCGGCACCTCCAGCCCAGCTGCGCCAATCCTTCGGGGGCAGACGCAAAGTATGGACATGCAGTTCGTCGAGAAAACGGCGCGCGCTGGGCCAACGCCTGCCGCTGGCAGGGTCCATTAATTGCACAACGCCCCCGTGGTTGCGCCAGGCCACCACAAAATGGGTATTGCCGTTTGGCAGGCGCACCACCACCATACCCGGTAAATAGCCCGGCGCATTCAACAGCAGGTGATCCTTGGGCACCACCATCTGCGCGGCATCCAGCCCCAGCTCGACCGCGACCCGCTCCAGGGTATTGATGGAGGTGCCATCTACATCGGTTTGGCAGGCATCGCGCAGGTGGCCATAGTGAACACTGACCCCAAAACCCTCCAGCAGGCACTTAAGGGATGCCGGGCCGCAGTCCATATTGGAAGTCTGGATCACTTCAGGCACCAGCCAGCGGGTTTTCCGGTTCACGGCAACCTCTCTACTGTGGCCTGGCGACTCTGGCGCTCCCCGGTAAGAGCGTCCCCCACCCGTTGCAGCAGCAGCTGGTAGGGGGTTTTGGTACCTGTGGCAATTTCAACCCTGGCGGGCAGATCATGCAGCAGCGGTAACTGCGGCGGTACTTTTCCCTGCAGGGAAAGCTGCACAAGAATTCGCTCTTGTCGCACGGCACTGGCCACCCGCTCCACCCGGGCATGTAACTGGCCGTAGCGCGCCCAGGAAAAACCATCCAGTTTTACCCGGGCATATTGACCTGGCCGGATATGTCCGAGTGCCTGAGCCGGCGGGAAGTATGCCTGTATGCCAATGCCGCCCTCTGCCTGGATGGTGGCAACCTGTTGTCCGGCAACCAGGACTTCACCCTCGCGAATATCCGCCAGGGAAGCGAGGGTACCGGCGATCGGCGCACGCAACTGTTGCTCGCCGGCAGCCAGAGTGCTCTGCCGTATGCGGGTTTCCACTTCAACCAGCTTACGCTGGATATCGGCACTGCGCTGTTTCAGCTCACTGACCACCAACTGGTACTCAGTGGCAATTTGCTCTCGGCGATCCTCCTCTGCGCGGATGTCGGCCTCTGCCGCAAGCGTTTCCATCGCCATCTGCTGGTATGTGCGCTTGGCCACAAGGTAATCGAGCTCCGAACTCTGCTGTTTTTGCAAAAGCCGCTCGTAGCGTTCGGCTACCTCGGCCTGGATTTGCTGGTTGCTCACCTGCAACTGGTGCTGTTCCCGCAGGAATTTAAGCTGGTCGAGCAGGGCTTTATCCTCCTCCGCAAATTTTTTATCCAGCAAACTTTGATCCCGCTCAATCGCAGTGAGTTGTTCGGTGAGTCTCTGCGAAACCCTGGCATCCCCATCCAGTTCCAGGTCCAGGGCCGAAGTATCCAGTTGTATCAACAGGTCGCCAGTTCTCAGGGTATCGCCGAGAGAGGCGGCAATAGCAACAACCCGGCCGGCTCTTTGTGTGCTCACTTGCACCGTGTTTTGTGCCTGCTCGAGCCTGGCCACATCACTGACACTGTAGGTGGTAATGTCTTTGCTAAAAAACCAGATCGCCCAGGCCACCATCAAGAGTATCCCGCAGGTGGACACCAGGGCTAAAGAATGGATCGTCTCGGAGGCTATGGAGCGGGTAGTGTGAACAAAAGGTGTGGGCAATGCGATTTATCCAATTGGTACCAGTTAAGGCGAGTGCAAGTGATGATTGGTTTTTATTCTATACACAGCCTATGGCTGTGTACTGCGTAGCCAAATCTAAATGCCCCCAGCTTTATAGTCAAATTCGCGTTACATCCATTTACAGCAATAACAGCTGCACCAACTTTACTGTCTGGTCCGCACTGCTATCCACACGGATCAATTTTGGTTGCAAATAAACTGGCGTGATCTGCTGATCGTTTTGCAGCAGCTTTTCCGCATCGGCAATAACTGCGCTAATGTCGATTTTCCTCAACGTCATTGATTACCGGGCAGGTGGCTCTGGCATGGCCCTAGTGTCTCATGGATATATTTCTGGAAAATTTAGTCTCTGTGTATTCGTATAAACCATTTTCATGGTTGGCCAGTTAGCTGGTCATAGCAGGGGAGACGAAAAGACTGTAAGAAGCAGCTGTGCTGTCTTGATGACATGTTATAAGAAAGAGGAAGTGCGGACGAAAATTGAAAAACTCCAGAAAAGCTTGTCAAGGAATTTTTTAATTTTCCTAGAAATACTGAGTAGTTATGAAAAAAGCTGTGACCGATTGCTCGGCCACAAATTTCTTTGGATACCCCCTCTCGATACATCTACAGGTCAGTACTAGAAGTTATAACTAGCACTGAGGCGAACATGCCGAGGGGTCTGATAACGCGTGGGTTTACCATAGTTGGGATCAGATTGAGGCAATACAGCACCATAATCAGAAGAGAAGCCTAAATCACCAAATTCGTGACGATCGACAACCGCATTATGATTAAATAGGTTGAACACATCCATACGTAACGCCAATTTGCCGTTACCCAGCATGTCACCCATTTGCGGGGTCCACATCAGACTGAGATCAACTGTCTCGACCCAGTCGGTCTCTATCTGAGAGCCTCGCGGTGTCGGCTCATTACCACAGTACCAGGAGCTGGCACCATAGTCCCAGGCGAAGACGTCAGTTGGGTGCTCACCCAGACAACCCATTTTGCGGGGTGCTTCGATATTGAGGTTTGCACCTATGCTGAGCTGATCATTGATGGCGTAAGCACCACGCACTTTCAGACGATGACGGCGGTCGTTTGGCAGCGGACCAAAGGCACCCTGTGTCAGGCCCGGCTGATCAAAGTCCTGAGTGAGGCCCGCATCGTCCTGACCATTTTCGGATTTAACCGCACCTTCGTAGTTACCTTCGCTCTTCGACCAGGTGTAGTTGGCAGATAGGTACCACTGACCGTCCCAAATGCGCTCGAGAGTCAAATCAATGGCGTCGTAAGTACGCTTCCCTTCCGGGTAACCAAGCTGCTCTGCAGACAGCTCAGCCCAATCAACGACACCGTCGTTACCAAAATCTTCGACCAGCGCAACGCGGACATCTTGACCGGGGTTTATCAAGACATACTGATGAAAGCCGGTGTAGGTTTCCAGAGCGGGGTCATCGCCATAGCCATTCGCTTCAGCCCAATCGATGACGGCAGCGTCGATAGCCACGTCCTCGATCAGGCTTTCAAGGTTGCGGTAAATGTAGGCCACACCGAAGGTCCACTCATCGGCGAAGGTATGCTCGAAGCCAAGGATATATTCAGACTGATAGAGCGGATCCAGATCCTCGTCGTGAGTTGCATCGCCGAACGGCATTGTGCCGTCAGCGAAATAGAGCCGGTCTTCTATTTCACCGAACACAGGGAAGCCGTTGGCATCGTAGTCTGGCTCACCATCGCCATCAGCATCAATCGCTTCTTTGTACTCTTGAAAGTAAGTTTCCTGACCGGCGAGACGCATATTAGTATTGGAAGCAATCGGCAGATAGTAGTGACCGTAGCTACCGTAGACGCGGGTATTTCCATCCTGGAAGGGGTCCCAGGAGAAACCGAGTCTCGGGGCCAGCTGATCCTTAATCTCCACATAAGTGTCGCCTTCGATGTTTCTGTTATCGAAAGTCTCGTTTCGGAGCCCCATGTTCAGGGTCAGGTTATCGAGCACCTGCCAGCTGTCCTGAATATAGAAGGCGGTCTGAATAGTACTGAACGCCCCCTCGTTGTAGTATTGACGAGTGCGCCAACGCAGACCAGAGGAATAGGGGTCATCACGCTTATCGTATTGAAGCCGGGCACGCAGGTTGCCTGAGTAGTGAGCTTCGGTACTGGAAGCCAAATCCTCTTTGTCCACGCCAACCCGAATGTGATGTTCACCCATGGCATTGAAGTAGAAGTCAGCATCGAAGCGATAATTCTTACGCTCATCTTCGCCGCGCTCCAGCAGATCTACGGCCCAGACACCAATATCAAAAGTGCTTCCGTTTTCACCAGTTCTTTTATTGCGTTGATCCCTGAGCCATGGGGGCTCTGCATCAGAGAAGTTTTCACGGTTGTAGCGGTTTTCACCATACATTGCCGAAACAGTTACCCAGTCAGCCAGCGCAGCGGTATATTTGAAAATCTGGTTTTCACCACCATTCACGTACTTGCTGTCTACTAGGCGCTCGCCTTTCAGTTCCGAAAGCGGTGCACCGCCCAGCGCAGTGGCATCGCCGATGCGGTTGATGCCAGCCTCAGTGAAACGCCATGTTTTCACGTCACGAGTCTGGTCATCGGAGAACAAGGTGTACTCGAAACGGTGTCCCTCGAAAGGGACAAAATCGAGTTTCACTGCGTAGAACGGATCGGTCTGGGTTTCTTCTAAACAACTACCGTCGAAGCAATCGAGGGTGCGGATATCGCGGGGATTGTAAAGCCCGAAGAAAAACAACTTGTCTTCAATAATCGCCCCGGATGCCCAGATATTGTAGTCCGCTTGGCTCCGCTCGTCATGCTGGTTCGCGGCTCTGTAAGTCGCCGGAGCGGTTTCATAAAAACCCTCAGGCTCAAGGAAAATATTGGCGCCGAAATGGAACTCATTGGAACCGGATTTTGTTACAGCGTTTAGCACACCGCCGGTTGAACGACCAAATTCCGCCTGGTAGCCGCCAGTTTTAACCTCAATTTGATCATAGAGTTCAAAGGGAATAGTGGAACCGCCAACGAAATTACGGAAATTGGTGATATTCATACCATTCACGTAATAAGCGTTCTCACCAACAGAAGCGCCGGCAATAGAAGCCACGTCACCTGACCCACCGTAAACGCCGGTAGAGAAAGCAGAGTCACCGGCGCTGGTGCCCGGAGCCAACAGCGCTACAGCAGTTCCACTACGGGCAATCGGCGTACGTGCAAAAATTTCACCTACATCTACTGTGATACCGGTAGTGGTGGAATTGAAGTCCCAGGAATCCTGCCTAACACCAGTTACGTAAACCTCTTCGATCGTAGTATCCAGTGCTTCCATGGTGAAGGTATAAGCAGCAGCCTTACCAATCTGGATGGCGACATTTTCAGCAATCAGCGCATTGTAGCCATCCTGGGAAATGGAGATTTTATACTGGCCGATTGGCAACTGGGGAATACGAATATTACCTTCACTGTCAGTAGTGGTTGTACGGCGAACCCCTTTGTCAGACGTTATCAATACCTCAGCATTCTCAACCGGAGTACCGGACTGGTCTTGAAGCGTGCCGCGCAACGTACCAGTAGTGTAGTCTTCTGCCATCGCCGCGGTTGATACCAAGCCACCAATAGCCAGCACAAGCAAGCTTTTTTGAAAATTGGACCGAATCATAGAAAAGACTCCTTGATCATTAGATCGATTTATTAGTTATTGGTCAGCGACTCCCACCCCCCCAACGGTCACTTTTTTCCTAACACATGGAATTCAACAGTAAGTAACGCCGGGCACATGTAGCTACGCTCTTCCCCAACGAAGAATCATGCCTGTGCTTGGCTTCTGCTGCGGCAATGAAAATCGCCGAAGAGCGGCAGACATAAAAACGTATTTAACGATGCAAAATCCGGCATCAGATAACCAGAAAATTACAGAAGAAAATTTTCTTTATCAATAAAAAGAAAACAGAAAATACAATAAAAATAATATCAATTATCAAAAGTGGATAACCAGCAGGATATCAGGGAGTTTTTTACGACAAATAAAATAATTTTATATATCCTCCCATTGATTTTCGCAAAATGAGTATACTCAAAACACAACAAGCCGGATAGATAAGCATGTGAATTTATCTATATCAACACACGATAAAGCTTTACAGCATTAATTAAATTGTTATGAATAACGGATCATTGAATCAATTGGTGTATTGAGTTTTATACCCACTCGCGAAATAAAACTTAACACCGAAGGCAAGCGCTGACTGATATAGCTGAGAAAGAAAGATAAAAGCGCCAAGAGGCGCTATGGAAAGTGAGAAATAATTTAGAAATACAGGCGGACAATTCCACAACATAGATATACGGTATTTATCTGCGCAAAAATTCCAGCATCCACTTGGCAACGACATTTTCGTGGATATCGTTTTGCAGGGAGATCTGTCCCTTTTCAACCACTTTCTCGCCAAAGGCCTCGCGGCGCAATTCCATCAGGCTGTTGGAATAGGGTTTGCTAAATTCCGGGTGGGCCTGGAAGCTGAGCATATGGTCGTCCACCTGCAGCATCGCCATCGGGCAGAATTCGCTCGAGGCCAATACCCGGCCACCAGGCGGTAATGTTTCCACCTGGTCCTGGTGGGTCACCAGTAAGCTGAATTTGGTCATGGGCTCCGACATCCACGAGGGCGTCTCCTGCATCTCGTAGGTATGCACCCCCAACCCCCAGCCTTTATCTGATTTACAGGTTTTGCCACCCAGTGCCTGAGCGATCAGCTGGTGGCCAAAACAAATACCGATCGTGGGTTTCCTGGCCTCATGCAACTTGCGCACAAAGTCCATCAGAGGTGAAATCCAGTCTTTGTTATCATAAACACCGGCCTTGCTTCCGGTTATCAGATAAGCATCCACCTCATCCATTTGATCCGGGTAGTGGCCGTGCTGAACCTCATAGGTAGTAAACGCCAGTTCCGGGTCTTGACTGCGCAGCAGGTCGGCGAACATTTCCGGGTACTCGCCAAACTCGCCCACCAGCTCTTTGCGTACATCGTCGGTTTTTAACACTCCAATCTTCATTATTTCACCGCTCGGTTGACTGCTGAGTGTTGGGATTATGGCATATCCGGGCATGCCAGGTCGTGTCAGTGATCCTTATTGGATGTTACCCCGCACCCGCCTGGAGCCCAGAGACCCTGGCACCTCTTTGTAGATCAGCAGGAATAAGTCATGCGCCATATCCCCTACCCTCGGATCTTTTCCCAGAGGGCAGACCAGGCCTGTATTTTACCAACCGGCCAGTCGGCCGCATCCCTGCCCGGGCATTCTTACCCACAAGACTTTTGTGTATGATCGCGACCTTAGAACATTTTTCAGCCAATTATTGGGCTACCGGACGGCTCGGAAGCCATTAGAGCCCGCCCGTAATTCAACGATCGAGGACAAACAATGACCACAATGACCTCCCCGAATGATCAGCAGGATAGCCCTGCCGGGCGCAAGACGCCCTTTACCCGCTTTCTAGATACAGTGGAATGGCTTGGCAATCTCTTGCCCCACCCCATCACCCTGTTTGCGCTCTTCGCGATAGGCGTGATATTGATCAGTGGCGTGGCCTCCTATTTCGGGCTGTCTGTGGCAGACCCGCGGCCGGTTGGGGCCGCGGGCCGCGACCCCGATGGTGTCATTGAAGTCTTTAACCTGATGAGCGGTGACGGCCTCAGGATAATCGTGACTAGCCTGGTGAAAAACTTCACCGGCTTTGCCCCCCTGGGAACGGTGCTGGTGGCCCTGCTGGGCGTGGGTATTGCCGAGCGCTCTGGCCTGCTCAGCGCCGCTGTGCGCGGGCTGGTATTACAGGCATCCAAGCGCACCGTGACCGTTATCGTAGTCTTTGCCGGCATCATCTCCAACACCGCATCCGAACTCGGTTACGTGGTACTGATTCCGTTGGCGGCAATGATCTTTCACTCTCTGGGACGCCACCCACTTGCCGGTCTGGCTGCCGCTTTTGCCGGCGTTTCCGGCGGCTATAGCGCCAACCTACTCTTGGGCACCGTGGACCCGTTGCTGTCGGGAATCACCGAGGCCGCGGCCCATATCATAGACCCCACCTATACAGTGGGCCCGGAAGTGAACTGGTACTTTATGTTCGTGAGCACCTTCCTGATTACCGCCATAGGCAGTTGGGTTACCCTCTCAATCGTGGAACCCAAACTTGGCAAGTACGATCCCAGGGAAGCCTCTGTAGATTTGAGCCAGGACAAGCTGGGAACTCTCACCGATGCCGAGAAACGCGGCCTGAAGTACGCCGGCCTCGCCGTCCTCGCCGTGTCGGCCCTGTTTGCGCTGTCGGTGGTGCCCTCCTGGGGCGTGCTGCGCAACCCCGAAACCGGCGCGGTAGCCGGCTCTCCCTTCCTCAAGGGTATAGTGTCACTCATCCTGGTCTTCTTCGCCGTTCCAGGCTTCGTATACGGTAAAACTGTCGGCACCATGCAGAATGACCGTGACGTAATCGACGCTATGGCCAAAAGTATGAACAGCATGGGCATGTACATCGTACTGGTGTTCTTCGCCGCACAATTTGTCGCTTTCTTCAAGGTGACCAACCTGGGCACTATTTTCGCCGTGCTGGGGGCGGATGCATTGCAAAACATCGGCCTGACCGGGCCGCTTCTGTTTCTGTTCTTTATTATGATGTGCGGCTTTGTAAACCTGATGCTGGGCAGCGCTTCAGCACAGTGGGCGGTGACCGCGCCTATCTTTGTACCAATGTTGATGCTCGTGGGTTACGCGCCGGAAGTGATCCAGGCGGCTTACCGCATTGGCGACTCGGTAACCAATATCATCACCCCGATGATGAGCTATTTTGGCCTGATCATCACCTTCGCCGCCCGCTATAAGAAAGATCTGGGTATGGGCACGCTGATCGCCACGATGATTCCCTATTCCATCTTCTTTTTTGTTGGATGGACCATTCTATTCTATCTCTGGGTATTCGTTTTCGGCCTGCCCGTTGGTCCGAGTGCGGCCACCTACTACGCCAACTAAGATAAACGCAACAGAAAAGCCCGCGCCAGCGGGCTTTTTAATTCCACACTCCACCTCCACCCCCACCTACCCATATCCATGCCCCGAGATGCCGCCCCCAGCCGGCAAGAGCCCTTAAACAAAGGTGCTGAGAATGCCACCGGTATCACAAAAGCCGTATTCAAACAGGTCCTGCAGGGCAGGGCCTATTGGGTAGCCGGACTAACCGACCCCGGGAAACTGCCCCAATCGGATATTGCCTGGTATCGGTCCAGCCGACCGCCCGCAAATGGGGCCAACCGCGCCGGGATTTACTGCAGAGAATCCACTGACAGCCAAAAGAGGAAAAAACTTATATTCCCAAATACGCAGCCACCTTAAAACAAAAAAAAAATAACAATGAAATGCAGAAACACTATTCCTTAATGAAGGCTTATAGAGGTATTTTTTTTCATTAGGCGACATCCATGTATTCCCGATGCGATTTATAGCCTTCAAAAGCGTGGAATAAAACAAGTAATATAGTTTCCTGTAAAAACGTTTAGCGGAGATAGATACGCGGATTATCGCCACTGGAAAAATCTGCCCTGACCTAGAGATCATTATTTTTTCCGCTCAGGACGAGCACCTTGGTTGTACCCTGATTTGCCCTCATCTCGATGAGAAAAAGATAGCTATCGCGCTCCTTCGCCGGCATAGCGGGGTATCAAAACAGCGCAGGCCTTTGTCGACAAGACTGTTCCAAAATCAGTCGCAGTATTGCCATTAGAGACAACGATTGAAAACGACACTGCAGTATTCTGGTTGTCTTTAGTATCCGGGTATCGCAAAAACCCGATCGATTCCGCCTGAACATATTCTTCTCAACAGAAAGATTCAGCGACTTTAGTTTTGCGGATGACACACAGGACTCACAGGAATTGACTCAACAAATAAAAACGACGCTGCTGACAGGTTTCTGCGATCTGGTCGACCAGCTGCACCACAACCCGGAGATACTGCTGACCAGCGCCGGCATTAATCCGCACCAGGTTGCACGCCTGTCAGGGTACCTACCCCTGAGTTCTGTCACCACACTTCTGCAAAAGTCGGCACAGCAACTGGACTGTGCCGACTTTGGCCTGCGCCTGGCACACAGCCAGGGAGTGGCCGCACTGGCCTTCCTGGGCCCAGCAATATCACAATCCTTGACTTTGGAGGAGTTCCTGAAAGTTGCCATAGATCTGTTGGGCAACCCACCCTACGGTCTGCGCTTGGCATTACAGAACAAAGGCGACAGAGCCTGTCTCAGCTTTCACTGTCTGGAGGATCTGCAAGAACAGGTGGAAACCCCGCAGGCTGCCGAGCAGTGCCGGGAATTTCTGATGGGTGTGTGTCTAAATACCTTGCAAACCTTGTGTGGTGATCACTTTCAACTGGAAGCTGTGCATTTGAAAACACAACGGCCTCTCCATGGACAATACCAGGAATATTTCAAGGCGCCGGTGCATTTTGGCAGTGACTGCAACCTATTTGTTCTCAGCAGCAACGCCCTGTTATTGCCGACAGAGAAGTGCGGTACAGGCCTGCGCGCACTGTTCAAAGCCTATATCGATGACCTGCTCCAGCAAGGTGCGACGGACTTGCCTGGGCAGGTTGAGCAATTGATTGACTGCCTGATGCCGTTGAAACGCTGCAGCCTGCAGGAAGTGGCCAACCAGTTGGGTTTGCACAAGCGCACCCTGCAGCGCAGGCTGCGGAATCGTGGGCTGGTATTTGAGGATATACTGGATCGCATACGCCGGGAGCGTGCGGAATACTATTTAAGTGGCGAACAGCCGCCTATGTCGCAGATATCCAGTATGTTGGGATACCGCGAGCAGAGTTCTTTCAACCGTGCCTGCGCCCGGTGGTTCAAGGCTACGCCAATGCGGGTAAGACGCAGGTTGCTGGCCAATGCAGCGCACGGGGCTGTGGAGACCGAATAAAGCCATCTTCTATCGTGTGGGCAATGCTGGCTAGGGCTGGGCTGGGCGGGGCATACCAATATCAACTCACTCACCATTCGATACCCTTGCGAGCGGCAGGTCCACTGTCAAAAGCATGCTTATCTGCACACATCTCACTGGCAGTATCGGCAATTTCCTTGAGGTACTGCTTGGCGCCCCGCCCGATGATTATCACTGTTTGCTCCCCGGAATCGCCTCAGCTCAGATCAATGGCCGCAAGCGCTTCTGCCAGAGTTTTCACCGGCTGCATCTCCATGCCCTCGATATCATTTTTAAGGCGGTTGGCAGCGGGTACTATGGCCTTGCGAAAACCGTGCTTGGCGGCCTCGCGCAAACGCTCCTGACCGGAGGGCACCGGGCGGATTTCCCCGGACAGGCCCACCTCACCGAACACCACCAGATCCCGCGGCAGGGGATGGTTGCGGAAGCTGGAGACCACCGCTAGCAGCAGGGTCAGATCGGCACTTGTTTCCACCACCTTGACGCCACCTACCACATTAATGAACACATCCTGATCCCCCACCAGCACCCCGCCGTGGCGATGCAGTACCGCCAGCAGCATATTCAGGCGATTATGGTCCAGCCCCACCGCCACCCGGCGCGGGTTGCCCAGGCTGCTGTCGTCCACCAGCGCCTGCAATTCCACCAGCAGGGGGCGAGTGCCCTCCCACACCCCAGTCACCACCGAGCCGGCCGCCACCTCCTCAGCGCGCTGCAGGAAAATGGCAGAAGGGTTGGAAATCTCTTTCAGGCCCTGCTCGGTCATGGCAAATACCCCGAGCTCGTTCACCGCACCAAAGCGGTTTTTATGGGCGCGCAGGGTACGGAAACGGGAATCGTGGCTGCCTTCAAGCAGGATGGAGCAGTCGATAATATGCTCCAGCACCTTGGGACCCGCCAGGCTGCCGTCTTTGGTGACATGGCCCACCAGGATCAGTGCAGTACCGGTCTGTTTGGCATAGCGGGTGAGGAAGGCTGCGCTTTCGCGCACCTGGGCCACGGAACCCGGTGCCGATTGCACCTCGCTCATATGCATCACCTGGATGGAGTCCACTACCATCACGCGCGGATTGACGCTCTTGGCCACCTGGCAGATACGCTCTACATCGGTCTCGCTGAGCACCTGCAGGGAATCCGTGGGCAGCCCCAGACGCTTGGCGCGCATCGCCACCTGCTGCAGGGATTCCTCACCGGTGATATACAGTGCGGGCATGCCCGCGGCCAGGTGACACAAGGTCTGCAGCAGCACCGTGGATTTACCCGCGCCGGGGTGGCCGCCGATCAATACCACCGAGCCCGGCACCAGGCCGCCGCCCAGCACCCGGTCCAGCTCCGCGGCAGAGGTGGGGATACGCGGCAATTCGCTCAGGTCAATTTCCGAGAGTTTCTGCACCTTGCCGCTACCGGCTGCACCGGCATAGCCGCTCTGGGTATCGGTAAAATCGGCCGCGCGGCTGTCTTTAAACTCCGACCGCGAGCGCACTTCTGACAGGCTGTTCCAGGCACCGCAGCCACTGCACTGCCCTGCCCACTTGGTGTAATCGGCCCCACAGTCATTGCACACATAGGCCGTTTTGCGTTTTGTGGCCAAGATTTTCTCCCGAAGAGTCGCCCATCATTTGTTTGGCGCACAGTTTACCCCGGACAGGCCACTGTGGGCATGGCCTGCACCCAGGGATAAAGCACTGACACATCGTGCCTCCAATGGCAGGTTTTCCCTCATTCAGGGGACTCTGCCCGATTGATCCAGATCAATTCACCGCATTTTTAGCAAGATACTATCCGCCGCGGTCCGTAACTGCGATTGGGTGGGTACAGACAAAACACCGGCAAGCCATCAAACAGGAAGTCAATATGCCGTCTATTTTTCTTCGCAGTGCGATATTGGTACTCACCTTCATTTCAACCTCCGCCCTGGCTGCGAATGAGCAGCTCCAGATGCTGAACCAGGACAAGCACGGCATGATGGCTTTTGAGCCCACCTTCCTGAACGTTGCCTCCGGCGACACCGTCACCTTCCTGCCCACCGATATAGTCCATAACACCCGCTCGGTATGCTCACCGGCAAACGGGGCCAGTTGGAATGGCAATATGGGCGAGGAAGTAACGGGGATGCTCGAAGAGGAGGGCGCCTTTGTGTACCAGTATGACCGCCACCTGGCACTCGGCATGGTGGGTGTCATCCAGGTGAGCAAAGCCGGCAACCTGAAGCATGCCGGGAAACAGGCTCTGACAATGTGTGGCCGCATTGCCGTCAACACGGCACGGCTTGAACAATACCCAGGCCAGGTGAAATAAGGGGAGCCGCAGTGTGGATATTCTATTTGAACAGGGTAATCACCTGGTTGCGCGGTTTTGTGATCTCGTTAAGGAGCAACATGACAGTGACGGCATACAGGCCAATCAATTCGTGATCCGACGCGGTGCCAAAGGAGCGCTTATCGATCCCGGCGGCGATCTCACCTACACACACCTGACGATCGAACTCAGTCGTCACCTGAACCTGAGCGACCTGGAATATATCCTGGCCTCGCACCAGGACCCGGACATTATCGCCTCCCTGCCCCGCTGGATGTTGCACTCCCGCTGCAAAGTGGCAGTATCAAAACTGTGGTCGCGCTTCCTGCCGCACCTGGTGTCCGGTTTTGTAGCCTCCCGTGCCGGTAACGAAAGATGGCATGATCGCATAGTGCCACTGGATGACCGGGGCCAGGTACTGAGCTTTGCCGGCGGTGAAATCTGGGCCCTGCCCGCCCACTTTCTCCACTCCTGTGGCAATTTCAGCTTTTATGACCCGGTCAGCCAAATCCTTTTTTCCGGCGATATCGGCGCCTCATTGGGGGGAGAAGAGGGGGAGGTGACGGATTTCGACGCCCAGTTACAATCCATGGAAGGCTTCCATCGGCGTTATATGGGCGGCAATCGGGCCTGCCGCTTATGGGTACAGATGGTGCGCGAATTAAACCCCGCAATGATCGTGCCGCAGCACGGTGGCTATTTCGTGTCAGAAGCAGTCAAGAAGCGCTTTTTGGACTGGTTTGAGCAGTTGGAGTGCGGGCCGGATCTGCTGCGTCATCAGGATTTCCAACTGCCAATGGACAAGGCCTGATTCAAAAATTCAACAGTGCACTCACACGCTCTCATTGATGCAAAGCCATTGTCGTGCCGATTCGCCCTGCCGGGCACTCAACCGGCCCTTCTGTCACCCGGGATCGCCTGTACTTCGCAACGATTTACCTAAACCGCTGAAATACAGTGGCTTTGGCTGGTTTATAGAGCGGCCAGCTTCTATCGGAGTCACAACCTGATATTACATTACAGCCCTGGCACCACGGGAGCACCGTGTCATTTGCGAGGAATAAGAAAGCCGATAATCTCCGCCTGTGAAGCCTGATCTGTACAGCCTCCTGATAGTGGAGTGCACCATGTCGAAAAGCATGACGCCCATATTAGCTCGGAATCTGCTGACTGAATTTATAGCGGCATAGAACAACTGCGCACGCCCCCAGCCACACTAAGAGAGGACACTATTACCACCCCCGAGGGGGTTCAAAGACCGAGACACAGACACTACGCTGCAATTAGCGTGTAACCGGCAATTGCTATAATAACGCTACACAGGGAAATTAATTCACGCGCTTAAAATAACGGGAACAGAGAAAACGGCTTGTCAGCCGGAAAAGTGCTGAAAATGGCTTTTGAATGCATACGAGTAAAGCAGGAGGGAAGAATACCCCCTCTCCCAGGATCGTATGAGGCATGGATGCCGATTACGAGGTTACAGGGATGTATTCATAGCGCGTCCTGGGGGAGGGGTATTCTTTTCTTCCGACCCGGTAGTAACTCCAATCGAGCATAAAAATACGGCATGATGACACTACTTTCTCCGTTGGGCCGCATCACGTCTTGGAGACGAAAAATGCCTTTATAAAGATGCGCTCAGGGAATGTCTCCTCGATGGCCTTTCATTGAAAACTCAAACCCCAAAAAATGCAATATAGGTGACAGTCATTTTCAATAAAGATAGAATTAACAAACAGTGTCTGCTTTGAGCAGGCCATCAAAACCGCAAATCCATATGAACTGACTGTTCCACCTGTATTGCAGGCACCCTACTTGAACAAAAGGAGCTACAAATGGCATCCAGACGGCACGGGCTATCCATCGGCATTGAAAGAGCCGGTGATCTTTTTTTCCTGTCTTTAAAAGCCCAGGGGAAGCTTACCCATCAGGATTATGAAACAATAACCCCAATGATTGATTCAGCCCTGAAAGAAGTTAAAGACCCCAGGGTCAAGGTCTTCCTGGATGGCACAGAACTCGAGGGTTGGGAGCCAAGAGCGGCATGGGATGATTTCAAGCTCGGGCTCAAACATGGCAATGAGTTTCAGAAAATTGCCATTTACGGCAATAAAAAATGGCAGGAAGTCGCGGCAAAACTGAGCCGCTGGTTCATCTCGGGCGAGGCCAAGTATTTTGAAGATGAAAGCGAAGCCATGCGTTGGCTGAGCGAATAATATCATCCGCTTATCGACGTCAGGCCTGGCTTGACGTCACCCTGTTCGCACCCGTTTTATCTGCATCAGCCCCCTGGAGCCAGCCATGTCATCCATACCAATGAATAAGCAGGCGTTATACGATTCGATCCAACATGCCTATGACAAGCTGATTGCTGACTATAAAACCATTCCCGATAGCTATTCCCGGAAGACTGGTGTCGAGGGAAATGTAAAAGGTACTAAAATTAGCGTATGTGATACTCTGGCCTATCTTATTGGCTGGGGAAAATTGGTCTTAAAGTGGCACAAGCAGACTTCCACTGGACAACCCGTTACGCTGCCAGCTACTGGATACAAATGGAATCAACTGGGAAAACTTGCCCAGCATTTTCATGCGCACTACAAAGACTGGCCTTACCCAAGTCTTCTCCATGAATTCAAAGTCACAACCGATAAGATTTTAACTCTGGTTAACTCATTGACTGATGAGGAGCTATATGGTGATACCTGGTATAGAAAATATACTTTTGGGAGAATGATTCAATTTAATACCACGTCACCAATGCGGAATATGCGCACCAGAATCAGAACCTTCAAAAAGAAAAACGGGCTAATGTAAATCCCTCAACAGACAGCGCCACCACAAGGCAAATGCGTCAGTGCTTGTGATATTCCCCACCCATAGAAATAAGAACAATGCCGGAGTCATTTATGAAAACTGAAGAGCAATATATCGCCGGACATGGCGCCTTAGAAGTATTCAATGCCCATGGGTTTATGCAGACCCCAACATGGGTACAGATTTGGGTTTGCTTTCTGGCGATCACATTTTTAGTAGGGTTTTACTTTGCCTGGAAGCACCCACTGGCCAGGTGGACTTCGGGTGGTTTTATCCTTTCAGCAGCAGGCGGGTCTATGGCTTTTGCGCTGTTGAGACTGCCTTTCCTGGGTGGCTCCATTGCGTTAATGCATATTCTCTGCTGGTTGCCGGGGCTAATTCTTTTACTCATACACCGCCCATTCCTGAATACAAATGAACCGGCTGGATTTCGAATTTGGGCGGGCACAATCACTGGCGTCATCCTATTTTCTTTTATCTTTGATATCAGAGATGCAGTGATTTATATCGATCATATCAGTGGCACAGGCTGAAAACCCCGCTCACAGGATTGTATAAAAAAATCTGGACAATATTGGTGCGTAACTTTTCCCTTTCAGGCGTTACCTATGGTTATTTTAAACCGGGCAATCTGATTGCTCTGCCAAGACCTCTTTACATACCGCCAATGAAGGGCTGCCAACTTTTTGAGATCCTACGGCAGCAAACCTGGTTAGTCGGTACACCGCGTCGGATTGCAAGCCGGATTAAGGCTCCAGCACCAGTACTCCCCGGTACATTTGCATCTGGCAGGTAAAAGGGTACTCACCCGGCGCACTCGCAGGAATTTCTACCAGTGTTTCCTGATGGAGCGCCAGTTCCGCACTGATTTCCAGGTCCGGAAAAAGCACCCACTCCGAACAGGGATTGGGATCCTCGCGGCAAAAGTGCAAGGTGGCGGGGCGGCCTGCCGGCATGCGGATACGATCCGGCTCATAGACACCGTCTTTGACCAGGATGTGCAGTTTCTCACCCCCGGCGACCTCTTTGCCTGCTTTATGTTTAGGGCCCAACCAGAACCACCAGATAATCCAGGCAATCAGCAAAAGACCAATAACGTTTACCCAAAACACTTCCATCAATGTGGCTCCGAGGGTTTGAAAAGGCGCAATCGATTGGCGTTACTGACCACCGTGAGGGACGACAATGCCATCGCAGCACCGGCAACAATCGGGCTGAGCAGCATGCCGGTGAAGGGATATAAAATACCGGCGGCAATGGGGATGCCAAGGGTATTATAAATAAATGCACCAAACAGGTTTTGCTTGATATTGCGCAGTGTTGCCCGCGAGAGTTCCACCGCATTGGCCACGCCGTGCAGGGAAGAGCGCATCAGGGTGACATCGGCACTTTCGATGGCGACATCGGTGCCGGCACCAATTGCAAAGCCCACATCGGCACGGGCCAGGGCCGGAGCATCGTTAATACCGTCTCCCACCATCCCCACGCGTTCGCCGCCGCGTTGCAGCTCCGCGACAATCCGCTCCTTGTCTTCAGGCAAAAGCTCCGCATGCACCTGGTTGATTTTCAGGCGCCTGGCGACGGCTTCGGCGCTGGCCCGATTGTCGCCGGTCAGCATTTCGATACGCAGGCCCAGTCTACGCAGGCGCCCGATGGCTGCCTCGGCATCGCCCCGAACGGGATCGGCGATGGCGACGACGCCTTTCAACTCACCGTCCACGGCCGCGTATATGATGCTGCGCCCGCCCTCCGCCAACTGGTCGGCGCGGGCCTGCCAGGTGCCCATGGGAATGTTTTCCCGCCGTATTAATTTCGTGTTGCCCAGCACTACGCGCCTGCCAGCAATAGTGCCGCTGACCCCATGGGCGGTGGTTGCTTCGAAATCACCCAGTGTTTGCAGCGCCAGCTTTTTCTCGTGGGCTGCACTGACGATGGCCTCTGCCAGGGGGTGCTCAGAACCCTGCTCCAGGCTTGCAAGCAACTGCAACAGTTCATCGCTGTCGCCATCCGTGTCGATATCGGTAAGGCGTGGCGACCCCTCGGTGAGGGTTCCGGTTTTATCCACAACCAGGACATCCAGGTTGCAGGATTGCTGCAGCGCCTTGCCATTGCGCACCAGCACACCGTATTCGGCCCCCTTACCCACCCCCACCATCACGGACATGGGGGTGGCCAGTCCGAGCGCACAGGGGCAGGCGATGATGAGCACAGAGGTGAGCACCACCAGCATATGTGCGGCGCGGGGTTCGGGGCCCACATTGAACCAGATCAGTGCCGCCACCACGGCGATAACCATAACCACCGGCACAAAGATCGCAGAAATTTTATCCGCCAGGCGTGCAATGGGAACCCGGGAACCCTGTGCGTTTTTGACCATCTCAATAATCTGCGCGAGACGGGTCTCGTCGCCGACCTTATCCGCGCGAAACAGCAGGCTGCCATTCTTGTTCAGGGTGCCCGCAACCAGGCTGTCGCCGGCGCTTTTCTTTTCCGGCACAGGTTCCCCGGTGAGCATAGATTCGTCCACCCGGCTGTTTCCCTCGATCACCTCACCGTCCACCGGGATTTTTTCCCCGGGACGCACGCGCAACCGGTCTCCCACCTGTACTTGTTCGATGGGAATATCCACCTCTTTGCCATCGCGCAATACCCGCGCCGAGCTATCCTGCAGCTGTAGTAATTTTTCCACCGCCGCATTGGTGCGCCCCCGTGCCCGTACCTCCAGGGCCTGTCCAAGGCTGATCAGGCCGACAATCATGGCACTGGCCTCAAAGTACACGTGTCGCGCCGACTCCGGCAGTAGCTGGGGCAGCACAACGACCCCCATGGAAAACAGCCAGGCCGCACCGGTACCGAGCGCTACCAGTGTGTCCATTGTGGCACTGTGATGGCGCAGTGCCTTCCAGGCACCACTGAAAAAATGCCCACCACAAAAGATCAGCACCGCCAGAGTGATCAGTCCCATCGTGCCCCAGACAAGCTGATCTGTGGGGGTATTCACCGATACCTTGGCGGTAACCAAACCCCAGGCCATGAGTGGAACACCCACAAGCAGGGCAAAGGCTGAGCGCCACAACAGCTGGTGGTAGTGGTATATCTCTTCTTTATGCTGTTGCGCGCGCAGCTCGCGCTCGCTCTGCTTTGCAACCTCGGCGTCATAACCTGCCGAGCGCACGGCCTCTATACAGGCCCGAGGCTCGGCTTCACCGCGCACGGTCAGTGTTTTCCCGGCAAGATTGACGCGGGCATCGCGTACCCCCACCACCCGCTGCACGGCGGTTTCAATTTTGTGCACACAGCCGGCGCAAGTGATGCCATACAGGCGGAAGACCCTTGGCGGTGACTGTTGCTCTCTGGTCATATTGCGCTCCCGCATTACTGTTTGCAGCGACAAACCGCCAATCGCACCGCGCAGGCAGGGCAACCCTTTGCACCGGCGGCCCTTTTGTTACCCGAATTGGAAATAGGGATTGCCGGACTGATCGCAAAATAAAAGCGATACCGCCTTCGGCCTCCTGCAGAGGATCTGCAGCAATATTAACAACCCATTCCTTGCAGCGGAATTTCAAGGGCAGCGCTTCAAGCGGTCGCATCAGGCCCCGGAAAGCCGATTGAATTACCGAGTTAATGATAACACTGTGGCCCCGCCCATAGTCAGCTTAGTGACTGGAGCAGCTCTTTAGTGCCGGGACCACAGATCTGCCGCAATAGCTGCGCAAGCCCACCGACGGAGTGTTATTATCACGCCATGACACACCCCCTGCTCCCGGAACGACCCCTCTGTATCTCCCCTGCCCTGGCGGCTACTGTCGGCCTTGAGGAGGCGGTATTGCTCACCGCACTTGGCGACCTGCTCCCCTTTCTGCCCCAGCAACCCTACGCTGGGCGGGACTGGTATACGGCAGAGGGGGAACAGCTGTACCCGCTGGTGCCCTTCTGGCAAGCGGCGGATATCCAGCGGGTGGCCACCAGCCTGCGCAACCAAGGGACCCTGCTTCTGGGCGCGGCCCCCTTCGGCAGCAGCGAGATCCTCAAGTTTGCCCTGCCCACGGGACAGACCCGCCCCGCCCCGGCACCGCAGACACCCGCCAGCCGCAGTGCCAACACCATTGCGCCCAACTGGCAACCCGACGCAGAGACCCTGATGCGTATCGGCCAGTTGGGGATTCCGGAGCACTTTGTGCGGGAGCATTTACCGGAATTCGTCACTTACTGGCGCGAACGGGGCGAGCCCCGGCATTCATTCGGCGCCCTTTTCCTGCGCCAGATCAAGGGTAAATGGGAAGCTTTTCGCGCCACCACCCAGCGCAAGCAGGCCCTGCCCGACAGCTGGCAGCCGAACAGCGACACCCTGCAAAAATTGGCCGATGAAGGTGTCCCCAGCACTTTTGTCAGCCGCGCTCTGCAACGCTTCCTGGATTATCATCGCTCCAGTGGCAAGCAATCCATTTCCTGGGATCTGGAATTCAATGACTGGGTCATGGAAGATTGGGAAAAACAGGAAACGCCATTTATCGAGAAGCGCAAACCCACCGCCATGTGCCGCGACTGGCAACCGAGCGAGCATACCTGGGAACAACTGCAGCGCCTGGCCATCAATCCGCGCTTCTGCGCAGAATTACTGCCGGAATTTATCTACCAGTGGTTAGAGCGCGGCGGACACAGCGCGCGTTGGGGCGAACTGTTTATTGAATACGCCCGCGAGGAATGGGCCTATTACTGCCAGGGTATCGATAAGAACCCTGTCGCCAAGTCCATTTCGCGCAACTGGCAGCCAGGGGACGACTGCCTCAATCACCTGGTAAACCAGTGCGAGATAGAGCGCGACTTCGCCCTGTCTCTGGTTGCGGAGTTTATTATTTACTGGCGCGGCCAGAACGCCGCGCGCAAGAGCTGGGACGCCGTCTTCGTGCGTCACGCGCGCCACCAATGGGCGCAGCGCAACAAGTTGGCAATTGGAGACTCCTATGGCAAACGGCAAGACCCCAACAACAGCGCAAACCAGCGCACCCGCGACCGCCCAATCGGCGACATCCTCACAGACACAAGCTGGTAATACCGCGGAGCAGGGACTATTGAATGAAAAGAAGCGCGCGATCAACGAGGTTTTCGCACTGTTCAAGCTGAACTACCACAACCAGTTCAGCGCGGCTTTCCCCGACACCGAAACGCTGCACCACGCCAAGCGCCTGTGGCTGGAAGCCCTCGTTGCCCTTGCGCCGCAGAAGATTATGCAGGGCGCCAAACGCGCTATTCTGCACAGTGAGTACCTTCCCACGATACACAAAATGCTGCTGCTGTGCGCCGCTGGAGAAAACGGTTTTCCGGACACCCGCGCCGCCTACCGCGAAGCCTGCAACGCACCCAGCCCGAAAACCAACCACACCTGGAGCCACCCGGCGGTGTATTATGCAGGGCGCGAATCCAACTGGTTTTTTCTCGCCAACAATCCAGAGTCAGTGGCCTACCCGGTCTTTGCCGACCACTATCGCAAACTCTGTGCGCGGGTATTGGAAGGAGAAAAGCTCACCGCTCCGGAGCCCCTGAAGCTGGAAGAGACCCCAGGTAAACCGCTGTCGAAACGGGAAAATGCCCATAAACTGGCCGAACTTCGCGAGGCATTAGGGCTCTAGCCTTGACGTCCCGCGCCACCGTTCATACTCCCGCGCCATCCCCCGGATACAGGTTCAGCCTGTCAAAAGTGACCCTCCAAGCGCCTCTAAAGGCGGGGCGGATTGAACCTATCCGGGGTTACTTTTCATTCTCTGTGCTATCGGCCTGTATTGCCCTATCCGTGAAATTCCGCTTTGTGCAAAAAACCGTATCGAGGGGCACTGAAGGGCAACGCAGCTCAGTATCAGGCTTCAAGGTTCATTGGTATCTGGCAGCGCCAGCGCTTCACGAATATCCTGCCAGGATACCAGTTTGAAATTCTGTGCCGCATCGGGCATACGATTACGACCGTCCTGAACAACCAACAATCCCTGCGGATACTCGGCGCCCAGATTGGCGCTGGTTACTGCCAAGCCGTCGGTTTCTGAGCTGGCATCTATGCCCGCGTGGATATTCAGCCCCAGGCGGAAATTGCCAATAAATTCGTTGCCATCGCGACTGTACAATGCATAGCTGTCATTGCCCTGGCTGGAAACGACCAGGTAGCCGCTATCGCCCGCCCTGTATAATCCCAGACCTTCCACATCCGCAACCAGGTTTTCTCCGTCCGCTTCCGCCACCAACTGCGGTCGCGCACCACCGGCATCAAAGGCGTCCAGGTCCAGCCGCCATACCCCGAGATCCTCCTCGCCAAAGAACAGCCGTGCGTTTTCGTCGTCCACCACGCAGCCTTCCACCTGGCTGCCGACATCCAGTCGGGCACTCTGGTGCAGCTGCCAGTTTTGACCATCCTCGGGCACCTGGATTTTCATCTGGTGCAGGGCACCTACTTTATCGGAAACCCAGGCCAGGAGGTCATTGCCATTCCGGTAGAGGCACAGACCATAGGGATCTTGCAGGCTAACTGAACGCAGGCCCAGATGTTCCACTCGCCCGCTCCTGTCAATGGCGAACAGATCGACACCCGGTGTTGTGCGGTTGGATGCGGCCGCGAGGGCGCGATAGCGGGGGTGCGTTATAGGGCGTATATCCACATTGTTCACACGTCCCACCGCAAAGTGCTGAACCAGTCTGCCGGATAAATCGTAGACATTCAGGCCCCTTTTTTTATCGGTGCCAAAAATCAGGCTGTTTTCCGGCGCTTCGGGGTTGACCCAGATTGCCGGATCATCGGCGGCATCACCGGCGGATACCACGGGCTGTGTCTGGGCCCGAGCGGGAATACGCGCAGCGACTACACCGGTTCCCGAGGGCGCTTCCCGCAGCCCCGATAGCGGCGGCGATGCATCAAAATACAACAGGGCATCCCTGTCGTTATCCAGCACCAGCAGTGATCCATCCAGCAGCGCAAGGGAAACCGGGTTGTGTGCCTGCGCAATATGAATACGCCACTGGGGTCCAGCGTCCGCGGCCTGCAGGTCGTAGCGCTGCAACTGATCACCTGCAGTCAGCCACATATGGTTAGTGGCAGGCTCTACCCACAAGCCGCCAAAATCCTCACCAAGCTGCGCGGTCGATATCAATAACTTGCGTTCCTCATCCTTTTCAGCATCGGCATTCAGGCTGATCACGCCAAGGGGGGGCTGGGATATCAGCAGGCGCTGGGTGATCACATCCACCGCACAGGCATTGACCTGCTCACCGAAGTACAGCGAGCGCACCTCAATCAATGCCCACTGCCGGATGCCCGGCTTGATCAGATACTCGTGCCCCAGACCGTCTTCTCCGATGGCGAACAGTTGGGTGTGATTCCCCTGGCGGGAAAAACACAGAGCACTTTGCGGGGGCAAGTCGGAGCGGCTGCCGAGGTATTGGATCGCCGGACCTTCGCCGGAAGAGGGCTGGCGTATCCTGTACAGGCTTATTTGTGCCTGCGCATCGCTGTAAGCGGCCACCAGTACACTGCCATCTGCCTGTTCCTGCGCGGCCAGTTGCTCCAGGTTGCCCGCTTGTGCCGCCAGGGTGTCACCACCCCAATCCAGCAAAAGCAGTCCACGGCGCTCACTGGCCAAGAGAAAGCGTTGCCGGCCGTCAAGCTGCACCGGCACCATCTGCTCCGCTTTAATAGCGCCCAGAGCAATTTCCTGCCTCGGCAGTTTTTTCTCCCCCTGTAAAGGGGTATCGGATGTACCATCACAACCGCTCAGAAGAGCGCCCAGCAGTATACCTGCAGTACAAAAACACGTTCTTTTCATATCAGACATCAAATCAATAAAGACAAAACAACAAAATCCCAACTGGTTCACCGGGTGTGCTTAAAGCCCGCCCTGCCACAACCGGCTTTCACCAGTGGCAATCGCTGAGATTGCCACTGAATAGGGCCCGGGACAGTTGCACCGGGATTGATGGGCGACTGGCGGCAAACAGGCCCCAAAATACCTGTTGGATCAATAAAAGCTGCTATAGCTCAGGCCCAGTGCATAGGTGGGACCATACTCTTCATATTGCCCATTGAAACCGGCACTGTGCACATAATAGGGTTCATCGGTGAGATTCACTCCGGTGAAGGTCAACTGCAGACCGTTGTCAAAACGGTAGCGGGCGGAAAAATCCAGCTGCAGGTGATCATCCTCATAGCGATCACCTGCCGCGTTTTCAAGATCCACTTCCAACAGGCGTTCACCGCGGAAAGCGGCGGACAAACGCAGGCTGAATGCATCGCGCTCGTAACCCACGACAAAGTTGCCCACCACATCTGCCTGCGAGGGCAGGGAGATGCTGTCACCGCGCTGCCTGTCCGCCCCCAGGCCAAGGCGCGCATGAGAATCCGTCAAGGTGGCGTTGGCGCGCAGCAAAAAGCCATTGTCAAAGCCCCTGGTCCAGGCCAGCTCAACGCCACCGATACGGGCGCTGTCGCCATTCATGGGCTGCAGGACTTCCGCTTCCTCCACCGGCAGAGTCCCCACATACTGACGGAAATCCGCTGTGCTGGATGCATCGGACAGGACAATAAAATGGTCTATGTGCTTGTGAAACAGGCCTACAGAAAACATACCCAACTGATCGGCGTAGTACTCGGCGGAGAAATCCAGATTGCGGGATTGGTAAGGTTGCAGGCCGGGGTTGCCCGCTTCCACTTTCAACTCGCCCTCATCGTACTCGATTTTGGCTGGAGAGGGGTTCAGGTAACCAAACGAGGGTCGCGACAGGGACTCGCCATAAGCCGCACGGAGTACGATGTTGTCGTTGTAGTCGTATCTGAAATTGACACTGGGGAAAAACAGCCCATAGTCACGCCGGTACTCGACTCCACTGGCATAGACCCCTTCGGCAATAAGCTCGGCCTGGGGAATGGGCTCCTCCGACTCAACCACCCGCACACCCTCGGCAGTGAAGTCTGTATACTCATAGCGCACCCCAAAGACCCATTGGGATCGCTGCAAATCCACCGTATTCATAACATAGAGCGCACTGATATCCTCGCGCATGGTGTAATCGCGCGCAGAAGACAGTGCAGTTTCGGCTTTATCCAGCGCAAAGTCGGCGAGATTGGCGTTGATAAAACGATTGAGGCTGCCGGCATTGATGCCCGGACCAAAAGTATCCAGATGGTAATCAATGTCGTTGTGGACAAAGTCAGCCAGAGTGTAATCGCCTGCGAAACTCTCGTAGACCGTCGCGTTCAAGTCCCCTTGCTTTTTCCGCTGACGCTCGTGCAGGCCAAACTGTACGGTGGACGGATTGCCGGCCCATTCGAGTTCACGACTGAAATCCAGGCGCAGGCTCAGTTCCCCGTCCTCGGTGTGATTGTCCTCGATGACCAGTTCATCCAGCTGGTAGCTGGCCGGGTCCAGCACTTTCTCCAGCCCTTCACTGCCCACGGCCATACGCGGGGTTTTACCGGCTTCCACGTATCCCAGGCGCAGTGGTTTTAGAATAAAAGTGGTATCGCGGCGGTGGGGCTCCGATTCCTCTGCGTGAGAGTATCCCAGGGCATAGGAGAAATTCCAAAGGTCAAAATAGTGCTCGCCACCGAAAACCACAGAGAGAATTTCCTGTTGTTCCCGACGATCCTTGAGGGATTTTTCCAGCGCTGCCTCCTCCCACTCTGCCGAATTATCCGAGATACTTTCCGGCGCATCCCGCTCCGCATCCAGTTTCCAGGCATTGCGCTGGCGGATTTCCTCGTCTGAGAAGTCTGAATACAGACTGTGCAGGTAGAGGCTGGCCTCATTGCCGAGATCCAGATCAAAATTGGCCGCAACGCCGGTGCGCTCCCGCGTGATTGTGTAGTCGCGCTGCTCAATCTCACTGGCACCGATACCGGTGCTGCCATCCACTGCGCTAAAGCGCTCCCAGCGGCCATCGGTTTCGATATTCTCCGAGCCGAAATGGCGTTTTTGCTGGCTGACGGCCAGGGCCACACCCAGCCTTCTGTCACTGGGCAAAGCAAATACCCGAGTCATGCTCGCGGCAAGTTTGGGGCTGTTTTCTTCCTGCAGGCTGCTGTAGCTGTTCTCGGCACTGAACTTGTATCGGCTGTCTTCGTAATCCAGGGCATTGAGGCTCTTGATTTCGATGGCCCCACCAATCGAATCGGCACTCATATCCGGGGTCAGGGTCTTAAAGACTTCCAGGGTGGCGAGCAAATCCGAGGGGATAACATCCAGAGCCACGGCACGGCTATCGGTTTCCGGTGCAGGCAGGCTTATCCCATTGATCGTCGCAGCATTCAGGTTGGGATCTATTCCGCGCACGCCCACAAAGCGGCCTTCGCCCTGATCGCGGGCAATAAATACACCGGGCATTCTCTGCAGTGCCTCGGTCACATTCGCATCCGGCAGTTCACCGATCGCATCGGATGTCTGCACCGCCACCAGTTTATTGGCGTCCCGTTGACGTTCCATATCACTGCGTGCATTGCTGGCCTGGGCAGTAACCACTACCGTCTCCATGGCCTGTGGTCCGTCTTGCTGCGCAATCGCACCTGCCGCACTAAAGGCAGCAGCGAGCGCCATCAAAGGCATGTCCAGCCGCCGCAAACACTGGCTTTTATATTTCATCACATCCCCACTCCCATTTTGCCGGTGGCGTCTTTAAGCGCTGCGCAGACTAAGCGGTGACTATGACTTTTGCGTGACGTTTTTTTTAAGGTGTCATTAATCCTTCAAATTTGATCGCTAATCTCCCTATGAAAAGCTGAAGCGTGCGTGGACTAGCGTTTGCTATGGAGTGGGTACAGCCCGGTGCCCGCTCAGTACCGCGGAGATCCATCAAGGCGACGGATCACACCCATCAACGTCCTTTATCGGAGCAAAATGTGAGCCAGGAACCCAATCAACCCCCGCGACGCACCCTGCTGAAAACCCTGGGTAGCGCAGCGGCTGCCGGGGCTGCCGGCAAACTCATGCTGTTGCCCGGCTGCAGCAGCAAGGATAAAAAAAGCCGCAGGGATAACCTCTCTTTTACGGAAATTCCACACACCCTGGATTCCGAACACCACCTGCCTGAGGGTTACCGCGCCGACATACTACTGCGCTGGGGGGATGCCATCCTTGAGACAGACGCACCTTTTCGCCCGGAAAGCCTGGACAGCAAAAGCCAGCAACAGCGTTTTGGCTACAACAATGATTTCATCGCTTTTATGCCGCTGGCTCCGAATGCCCCTTCGAACCGGGGGGATATGCACGCCCAGAGCCGCAACAGCGATCGCGGCCTGTTGTGTGTCAATCACGAATACACCCAGCCCCACCTGATGTTTTCCGGCTACAATGACGCATACAGCGCCACTCGCGGTGTCAGTGGCGCGCATGTAGCGGTGGAGCAGGCCGCCTGCGGTCACTCGGTCGTGGAAATCGAGCGCGGCCCGGATGGCTGGCAGATACAATTAAGCAGTCCCTACAACCGGCGAATTACCGCAACCACGGCAATGGACATCAGCGGCCCGGCCGCGGGGGACAAGCGACTGCGCACGGCAGAAGACCCCACTGGCAGACAGGTGCTGGGCACCATCGGCAACTGCGCGGGCGGCAAAACCCCCTGGGGGACAGTACTGATCGCGGAAGAGGGATTTGGCAGTGCCTTTCAAGGGGACCCCGAAAAAATAGAAGACCCCCGCGAGGCGCGCAATCATCGCAACTTTGGTATCACCCCCTCGAACCGCAACTGGGGGAACTATGATCGCCGCTTCGATATCCAGGTGGAGCCCAACGAACCCAACCGCTTTGGCTGGATGGTGGAATACAACCCCTACAATCCAGCCTCCAGACCGCGCAAGCTCACAGCACTGGGGCGCTTTGAGCACGAGGGATTTACCCTAGTGTGCAAGCCTGGCCAGGCGGTGGTGGCCTACGGTGGCGACGATGACGAACACCAGTTTGTCTACCGCTTTATCTCCCGGGGCATCTATCGGCCCGAAGACCATGCCGGCAACCGGGAACTGCTGACCGAAGGCACACTCTACGCCGCAAGGTTTGCAGACAATGGCCAGGGGGAGTGGCTGGCGCTGCGCTATGGGCAGGGGCCGCTCACAGAAAGGAACGGGTTTCGCAACCAGGCCGATGTTCTGATCGATGCACGCCGCGCCGCGGCTCTACTGGGCGCCACCCCCATGGATCGCCCCGAGGACGTGGAGACCAACCCCCATAATGACTGCACCTACGTGATGCTGACCAAAAACAAACAGCGTCGCAAAAGCGATATCGATGCCGCCAACCCCCGCGCGCGCAATACCCGCGGCCACGTCCTGGAAATTGCACCGCCGGGGACCACAGGTCACCGCGACCACACAAGCGATCATTTCCAGTGGCAGCACTTTTTACTCGGAGGCGATCCCAATGCCGGGGACCCCGCCGAGCGGGGTGCCTATGGCCAGCAGTCCAGCGACAGCATCTCTCCCCACGGCTGGTTTGCCAATCCGGACAATGTCGCCTTCGACCCCCGCGGCAATATGTGGATAGCCACCGATGGTTGCGAGCGCTTTGGTTTTCACGACGGTCTCTGGGCCATGGCCACCGAGGGCCCCCTGCGCGCCGCGCCAAAGCACTTTTTTGGATGCCCGCGGGGTGCCGAAGCCTGTGGCCCGGAATTTACACCCGATGGCAAAACCCTGTTTGTGTCTGTACAACACCCCGCGCAAGGGCGCAGTTCCACCTATGACAACCCCCTGCACCGCTGGCCAGATAACGACCCACAGTCCCCGCCACGCCCGTCGGTACTGGCCATCTACCGGGTCGATGGCAGGGAGGTGGGCAGCTAGGGTCTGCTCCGCCCTCCACAGAGCCTGGAGATCCTGTTAAGTGTTGAGTTTTACAGCGGTGGGTGTCTACCGATACCCCATCCCGATAGAGGCGCTACAAATCAGATTGAGAAGAACTGCTGAATCCCCAGCAATACATTCGTTGTTGCCACCGAGGCCAAAATAAGTCCCATTACCCGGCTGACAATACTGGCACCCGCAGGTCCAATTAAACGGTACACCCACTTGGCCATCAGTATGAGCACCAGCACGATCAGCAATACAGCCAGCATTGCCGACGCGGCTTTCAATTGATGCATCACATTGAAGCGATTATTGTCTGTCAGAACAACGGCCGCGAGCATTGCCCCGGGTGAAGCAATCGAGGGCACCGCCAGGGGAAATATGGCCGTTTCATGGCCCTCCCGCACAAATTCCATCTCCTGTTCGGGCTTGCTTTCGCCAAAAATCATGGTGAGGGCAAACAGGAACAGCACAGTGCCACCGGCAACCTCAAAAGCGGACAGCGGCACCCCCATGGCCTCCAGTAAAAACTGACCCGCAATCAAAAAGAACAACAGAATAGCGGTGGCAACCAGCACTGCCAGACAAGCGATCCTGCGCTTTTTCCATTCGGCGTGTCCGGCGGTAACCGCAATAAATACCGGCAGTGTACCCACCGGGTCGATCACTGCGAAGAAAATGACAAAGCTGTTGATCCAATCGTTCAATTGTTACCCCGGCGTACCGTGCTACTATCCTTTCGCGCTCCAGTGCAGATCGCAGGCCGACATCAGATCCCAAACAACAACGGTACGAAATTGCGCCAGTATTTCAGAGGTGGCCATCAAACAAATCCCGGAAGACGGGTTTGATGGCCGGGTTGATACCTTGTGCCCCAGAACCAAAGTCTAGTGTATGACCAACCACTCACCGACCGCCCGCCGCATCGCCAAAACCATCCTGAATGGCTTCGATGCGTATTTTGCAGATTTTCAGAACATCACCCTGGGCGCCAAGGCGCGCTTCGAAACCGCTGCCTGGCAGGCGGTGCGACAGGTCAGCAAAGCGCGCATCGACCTGTATAAAACCAAGGTCAACCAGGTGTTAAGACTGGTGCACTCCGTCACCAGCAAAGACACCAGCCACCTGGCGCTATGGCGGGATGCCCGCGCCACCTACGCGCAGTTGATCGCCAGTCACAGCAATTACGAAATCGCCGAAACCTTCTTTAACTCGGTCTTTTGCAGCCAGTTCGACCACGCCCATATTCACGACAGTAATATTTTTGTGAAACCCTCGCGCACCCCCGACGACAAGCCCCTCAGGGATTACAGTATCTATATCAGCTACAGCGCCCGCGATGGTCTCGAACAGATGGTGGGAGAGATCCTCACGGACTTCGGTTTCTCCGTCCCCTGGGAAAATCTGCCGCGCGATGTGGAGAATATCTGTGCCGCTCTGCGCTCGGTGCCACTGGCCAATCTGGAGAGCGCGAAACAACTGCGTGTGGACATGCTGGAGTCGGTGTTCTATCGCAACAAAGCCGCCTACCTGGTCGGGCGTATGATCTTTCACGGTGAAGTGGTGCCCATAATTCTGCCCTGTCTGAACAATGGCCGCGGCGGCGTCTTTGTCGACACCCTGCTGCACAGTAACGATTCCGCCAGTATCATCTTCAGCTTTACCCGCTCTTACTTTATGGTGGACGCGCCCATTCCCTCCCGTTTCGTGCGCTTTCTCTCCACAATTATGCCCCTGAAGGAAAGGTCCGAACTGTATAATTCGATCGGCTTCCACAAACACGGCAAGACAGAGTTCTACCGGCATATTCTCGCCCATATGAAAGTGAGCAACGATCAATTTGTGATTGCGCCGGGCATCAAGGGCATGGTGATGAGTGTGTTTACCCTGCCCTCTTACCCGGTGGTATTTAAAGTGATTAAGGACCACTTCGACCGACCAAAAACCGTCACTGAAAAAATTGTCCGCGAACAATACAAGTTCGTATCCCGCTCCGACCGGGTCGGGCGCATGGCGGACACCCAGGAATACACCAACTTTATTTTCTACCGCAACCGCTTCAGTGAGGCGTTGCTGCAGGAACTACAAAATCTTGCACCCTCCAAGCTGTTGATCACCGACAAGTGGGTCATTATCAGGCATCTCTATGTAGAGCGGCGCATGGAGCCGCTCAATCTGTATTTGCAAAGCGCCAGCAAAGAGGAAACCCGCGAAGCCATGGAGGAGTACGGCAACGCCATCAAGCAACTGGCCGCCGCCAATATCTTCCCCGGCGATATGCTCCTGAAAAATTTTGGGGTCACCCGACACGGCCGTGTGGTTTTCTACGATTACGACGAGCTGTGCCCTCTGACCGAGTGCCACTTTCGCAAGATTCCCGAGGCGCAAACCGCCGAGCAGGAACTGGCGGACAAGCCCTGGTATACGGTAGATGACGCGGACGTATTCCCCGAGGAGTTCCGCCTGTTTTTCTCCGGCAATCCCACCGCGCGCGCCGCCTTCGAGAAGCTTCACAGTGATCTCTACGACTACCGTTACTGGAAGCGGCTTCAGGATCGCATACACGCCGGCCATGTGGAGAGCGCATTCCCCTACCGGCGCAAGTGGCGCTTTCGCCGCCGCTCCCCGGCGTCTGCACACAGACAGTAGCTGGGTAATAAATAGCTATATTGGTAGAAGGTCTCCGCTACTTGAACAGGTGATGCGTGCGTATTCGTGCATGGGGTGCAACCCTTGTGGCCCTGGCCCTGCTATCCGCCAGCGGCTGTGGTTACTTCCCCAGCGAAATGGCCATTGCGGGCAAGGAAAAGGTGCCCCCAGCCCATACGCGAATCACCGGCAAACCCCAGGTTGTCAGCTGTACCACCCCTGCACGGGGATTCCCCCCGATTCCCTTTGACGATCTCTACCTCTTTACCAGCAACCTGCGCAGACCTTTTCGGGAAAACCCCGGCCTGCCTGTGCAGTATGATGTCAACGCCTACGTGTGGGGGGGAGAACGCTGTGCCCCGCAGGCCTTCTGCAACAACGGGGATTACTACTGGCTGATCGGCCGCGGGCCCGGCGACGACTTCCAGACCTGGGCGATCACACCGCACTATCCGCGCATGACCATTCAATCTCCCTGCAGCGAACAACTGCAGGTGGGGCAGCGCTATCGCTTCTCTTTTAGCCGCGGACAACTGGTGGGCTTTAGCCCGGACTGAGGGGCTCAGGCGGTGCTGTGCTGTTTCAGATAGCGATAAATCGCATCCTGGGCGCGGCATCCCCGCGGTGTGTTACTGGCCAGACGCCGGTTGCTCTGCCCCGCATCCAGAATCCGCGCCTTCTGGTTGTCACTCCATTGCAGCTCGAGGATTTTGCGCACTATGCCGCGATGCACGCTCTGGGTGATGGGGAAGGTCACCTCGACCCGGTGATCCAGATTGCGTGTCATCAGGTCCGCCGATGACATCCATATCAACTCCTCCCCCCCATTGTGGAAAATATACACCCGCGCGTGCTCCAGGAATTTGTCCACCAGGCTGATCACCTGGATATTCTCCGAGAGCCCCGGGGTTTCACAGACCAGCGTGCACATGCTGCGCACGATAATGCGAACCTTGACCCCGGCAGCGCCGGCGCGGTAGAGGCGCTCTACCATCTGGCTGTCCACCAGGTTGTTGCACTTGAAAAACAGCTCGGCACGGCGCCCCTGGGCTGCCGCCTCTATCTCCCTGTCGATCGCCTGCATCAGGGCCGCGCGATTCGTGAGCGGGGAAACCGCAATATGCTGAAATACCGGACGGCGCCGGGTGGAACGGATCAATTCAAACACGTTGTAGACATCCCGCCCCAGTGCCTGGTTGCTGGTGAGCAGGCTGAAGTCACAGTAGATGCGCGCGGTATTCTCGTTGAAATTGCCCGTGCCCAAATGACTGTAATATCGCGTCTGCCCCTCTTCCCGCCGGATAATCGAGATCAGTTTGCAGTGCACCTTTAAGCCGGGCACCCCGTAGACTACCTCGACCCCGGCATCGCGCAGTTCCTCTGACCAGTGGATATTGGCCAGTTCATCAAAACGTGCGCGCAATTCCACAACCGCAACCACCTTTTTGTTATTGCGCACCGCATTGATCAGGGCAGCAACCACCTGGGAGTTTTTTGCCACCCGGTAGAGATTAATGCGAATTTCACGTACCTGGGGATCGATGGCGGCGGAAGCCAGCAAGTTGGAGATTGCGCGAAAATCGTGATAGGGGTAGTAATAGAGGCGGTCGGCACGGCGTATATGGGAGAAGGCGCTCTCGCCGCAGGGCAGGGTCGGCAGCGGTACCAGAGGTTTGTAATTGTGGCGGGCAGCACCCGCGGGAAATTTCATCAGATCCTTGGAATTGTGGTAACGCCCTCCCGGCGTGTAGGTATCGTAGCGCCCCATCTTCAGTTTTTCCTTCACCAGGTTCAGCAGCGTTTGCGGCATTTCCGCATCGTAGGCCAGGCGCACCGGATCGGCCCGCCTGCGCCGCTTGAGGGATTTCTCCATGCGGTCGACAAGATTCTGGGTAATCTGCTCGCCCAGTTCCAGCTCCGCATCCCGGCTGATTTTGAACATATACGCACGCGCCGAGCGAATGGGCAGGACATCGCGAAATACCTCCATCAGGCAAGCGCGAATAATATTGTCGAGTACGATATAGACCTGTTCGCGCCTGCCCTCGCGCGGGGGGATCAAGACAAAGCGGGACAGTGTATTGGTGGGAATATCCATCGCTGCACAGCGCAGCGAACCGTCTTTCAACTGCAGTTGGATCGCAAAGTAGATACGCGCCTCATTGAGCAGGGGCATGGTTTCGCGGTCATCGATAAAAAACGGCTCCAGTTCCGGCAGTACCTCCCGGTGAAAATAGTCCTCCACAAATTTTCGCTGCCGCTGCGTTAATTTGCTCTCTTTCACCACATGAATATCCTCTTTACCCAAACCTGCCAGCACCTTGGCATAAGCGCGGGCGTAGCGCCTCTGCAGGCGCAATACCCGTTCGTTAATCTGCCCGAGCAGCTTGGCAAAGTGCTTTTTCTGCTGTTCTCCTCTGGCAAAAGCCGCGAGGCGGCGCACATCCGCAACGCGCACGCGAAAAAATTCATCCAGGTTATTGGAAAAAATCCCCAAAAAGCGCACCCGTTCGATAATGGGCACGCTTTCATCCTCCACTTCCTGCAATACCCGCTCGTTGAATGACAACCAACTCAATTCTTTCGGGTAGAGGGGTATATCATTAGGCATGGGCGATCTGCGAAAATACACTCGGCTTCCTGTGAATTTCCATCTGCCCCGGGGGAGTGGCAACCGGGCCAAACCCGGCGGCTATGGACCCGTTACAACCCGATGTGCGCTACAGAACCGGTGACTGCCGACCGGCTGCGCTGCACACCCGGATACGGGGAATGCCACAAAAGCTGACCCCCGACCTCAAAGGCCGGTTTCCCAATGGCCGGGGACGCCTATCTTGAGCACAGGGTTATACCGTTAATAGTAGAGCAGTTTACCATCTCAATTCACGTGGGAGCCGGGATGCCAATGCAGACTCCGATAGAACGCTACGCCGCCCTCGACCTGGGTTCCAACAGCTTTCACCTGCTGCTGGCGGAATTCCGCGGCCAGCGCATGCTGCGCCTGCATACGGACCACGCCATGGTGCGGCTCGCCGAGGGCCTGGATGCGAAACGCCACCTGGACCCGGTGGTTTCCAAACGCGCCCTGGCGGCACTCAAACGCTTCCGGCCGGTACTGGAAAAGCTGCCCTCGGACCATATCCGCGTGGTGGGTACCAATACTTTACGCGCCGCGGCGGCCAGTGCAGACGCCTTCCTCGAGGAGGCGGAGTCCATCCTCGGCGCGCCGGTGGAAATTATCAGTGGCATTGAGGAGGCTCGCCTGATTTATACCGGTGTGATGGCCGCCGCGGATGAGCCGCCACGGCAGCGTTGCATTATCGATGTCGGCGGCGGCTCCACCGAACTGGTGCGCGCCTGCGAAGCGCCGGAGCAACTGCAGAGCCTGTATATGGGTTGTGTGGTTTACAGCAAGCGCTATTTTGCCGATGGCATTATCGGCAGGTACTCCGTCAACCATTTCCATCGGGCACAGCGGGCGGCGCGCGCGAAATTGCAGGAATTACAGCACATGGCCGCCGAAGCCGAGGTGATTGGCTGCTCCGGCACCATCAAGGCCGTATCCCGGGTACTCAACGGCGGCGAAGTGGCCGATATCAAGCGTGGGGACATCGACCAGTTGGCAAACACAGTCGCCGGGGTGGAACATATCGCCGAGTTGAACCTGCCCCATCTGGAGGAGGAGCGGCGCCCGGTTTTTGCCGCCGGCCTGGCGATACTCCACGCCATTTTCTGCGAACTGGACATACAGCGCATGGCGGTCTCCTCCTACGCGATCCGCGAAGGCATCGTGCATGACCTGGCCGGGCGGCTGCACGGCGGGGACCGCCGCACCGAGACCATAAGGGCAATGATGCAACGCTGGCAGGTGCATACCAACCAAGTCCGCCGCGTCAGCGATACCGCACAAAAGCTGCTGCAGCAGTTGCGCCCGGCCTGTCCACCCGAGGGCAGGCAGCGGTTGCGCTGGGCCATTCAATTACACGAGTTGGGCCTGGCGCTGACCCACAGCAGCTTCCGCAAGCTCGGCGCCTATATGATCAAACATGCCGACATGGCGGGTTTTTCCAAAAGTGAGCAGGAACACCTGGCCTACCTGGTGCGCAACCAACGCGGTCGTATCAAAAAACCCAGGGAACACTACGGCTTCCACCCCAGCCCGGACCTGCTGCTGTGCCTGCGCCTGGGCTGTATTATCCACCGCGACCGCAGCGAGCGCTCTCTGCGCGGCATCAACCTGGCCGACCAGGGTGACGCCTACCGCCTGCAGATCGAGCGCCTGTGGCTGGACGACAGCCCGGCCATCGAGGAATTGCTCTACCAGGAGGAGCAGCACTGGCAATCGCAACCCCATCCGCTGCGCCTGCTGGCTGTATGACTTCCCCCAGGGTTGACGATACGCACAGGCTGCGCACCGGGCTCAGCACCACTTTCCACCCTACACTCAGTCACTATGAAACTCAGCGAAGTTACCCTCAGCCATCATTACGCCGATCTGGGTGACGCCTTCGGCACCCGCATCGCCCCCACGCCGTTTAGGCACCCCAGGCTGATCGACACCAATCCGGCAGTACTCAGGCTGCTGGGCATTGATCCCGAAGAGGCCACAAACCCCACCTGGGCCCAGTTGGGCTCGGGCGCCAAACTGTTCAAGGGCAGCCAACCCTTTGCGATGAAATACGCCGGTCATCAGTTTGGGGTCTACAACCCGGATTTGGGGGATGGCCGTGCACTGCTGCTCGGGGAGATCGAACAGGCCGGGCGGCGCTGGGAACTACACCTGAAAGGCGCCGGCCTGACCCCCTACTCCCGCTTTGGCGACGGTCGCGCGGTGCTGCGCTCCACCCTGCGGGAGTACTTGGCGGGGGAGGCCCTGAGCGGGCTGGGCATCCGCTCCACCCGCGCCCTGTGTATTGTCGGCAGCGACGAGCCGGTCACGCGCGAGCAGATTGAACATGGCGCCATGTTGATACGCGTGGCCGAAAGTCACGTGCGCTTCGGCCACTTCGAATACCTGTTTTACACCAAGCAACTGCAGGCCCTGCAACAGTTGATCGGTGAAATCTGCAAGCGCTTTGTCGCGGATTCCCAGGGGCTCAGCGCGGGCGGGCAGGCCGAGGCGCTGTTGCGCTTCACGACCAGACGCAGCGCCGAACTGGTGGCCAACTGGCAGGCGGAGGGCTTCGCCCACGGTGTACTCAACACCGACAATATGTCGATCATCGGCGATACCTTCGACTACGGCCCCTACGCCTTTCTGGACGATTACGATCCCGCATATATCTGCAACCACTCGGACCACACCGGTCGCTACGCCTTCGCACAGCAGCCCGGGGTGGTGTTGTGGAACCTGAATGCCCTGGCCCATGCCCTCTCCGCTGTTGTGGACGTGGAAATCCTGCGCGACTGTCTGGAGCAGTTTCAGCCCATGGTCACCGATGCCTACGCCGCGCGTATGCGCGCCAAACTGGGTCTGGCCACCGAGGAGGAAAGCGACCACAAGCTGTGTGCGGCGCTGCTGCAGTTGCTGCAACACAGCACTGCGGACTATGCCCTGTTTTTTCGCGCCCTGGCCCGCTACCGCGGCGAAAGGCCGGCCTCGGCACTGCGCGAACAGATCCCCCCCGCGCAGCACGGTGAACTGGCACAGTGGCTGGCGCACTACGATAGCCGTCTGGCGCGGGAAAACAGCGACGCCCGCAGGCGCAGCCTCGCCATGCTGGCGGCGAACCCAAAATACATTCTGCGCAATTATTTGGCACAGAAGGTCATCGAGGCAGCCGAAAATGGCGACTATCATCCATTGCGGACCCTGCGCCGGCTATTGCAGTCCCCCTTCGAGGAGCACCCGCATCACGAGGTCTGGGCCATTGCCCCACCGGAATCCGCCAAGCGCATCCCGCTCAGCTGCTCCTCCTGAGGCGCAGTGACCCACGCGCTGCCCGGATAAGGCTGCCGGAGATCGATTTTTTGCGCATAACGGTTTCGAGGGCAAGGTACCGGCGGTCGCAGTATGTGAATTTTTATAATATTCTGGTCACAACCTAATAATAGAGGAACAATAACTGATGATAAGAAACCTGTTGTTGGTCACTTTCAGCCTGTTGATCGCCCTGCAGGCCAGTGCCGCAGACGTTGTGGGCCAGTGGCGCACCATCGACGATGAAACCGGCCAGCCCAAGTCCATTGTGGAAATCTACGAAAAGGATGGCAAATACTACGGCAAAATCGCAGAGCTTCTGTCGGAGCCCCGTGACACCGTCTGTGAAAAATGCCCCGGTGAACTGAAAGGCAAACCGCTTGTGGGCATGGATGTCATCACCGGTATGGTGAAGAAGGGGGACAAGTACACGGGCGGGGAGATTATGGACCCCGCCAAGGGCAAAGTGTACGACTGCAAGTTTTGGCTGGAAGGCGACAATACGCTCAAGTTGCGCGGTTACCTGGGGTTCCTCTACCGTACCCAGACCTGGCAACGGGTGCAGTAGCCCGACAGCGGCACAGGCCCGCCCCCTGGGGCGGTACCTTGCCCTGGCAGCGGCAAACGCCCAAGCGCCCTTGCAGGCAGGATCACTCTACAGGACCACCCTGCCACGCGCCCCGCTGGTGGCCCGCGCCGCTATGACCTTGTCATCTTCACCGGTATCGATGCGCACCCTGGCGCTCATGCCTGCGCGCAGGGCCGGTGCATCCTTGAGCGGGTAGAGACGCAGCCGCACCGGCACCCGCTGTCCCACTTTCTCCCAGTGGCTACCGGCATTTTGCCCCGGTGACGGGGCGAATTCGCTGTTGCTGGCGGGACTCATACTGTCCACCTGGGCCTGCCAACGGAAATCCGGATAGGCTGCCAGGGTGACTTCCGCCTGCTGGCCTACACGCACGCGACCCAGCGCCGTCTCCTCCAACTCGGCCTCCACCCACAGGCCGCTGGAATCAATCATGTCCAGCAGGCGGGTGCCGGCCGTGGCCATTTCCCCCACCTGGGGGAGGGTATTGGCAATAGTGCCGTCCACCGGGGCGATCATACGGGTGCGCGACAACTGGAAGCGCGCTCTGTCGAGCTGCGCCTGGGCCACTTTCAAATCAGCCTGCTCCTCCAATGGGATGCCCGGATCACCGCCCAGTTTTGCGCGCAGGCTGGAGAGCTTCTCGGCATTGATCGCAATCTGCGCCCCGGCCTTATCCAGTTGCTGGCGCGCGCTGTCCAGTTCCGCCTCGGAAAAAGCCGCCTGGCCGAGTTTTTCATTGCGCGCCAACTGGCGCCGATAGAATTCTGCATCTTTGCGCGCCTGCTGCAGGGCCGCATCGGCTTCAGCATACCTGGCGCGGCGCGCCAGTAGCCCGTTGCGTACCTGGGCCAGGCGCGCCTCCGCCTCCACCACGGCCAGTTCAAAGGTGGTGCGATCTATCTGGATCAGCAACTGCCCCTGGCGCACCGGCTGGTTGGCACTCACCAGCACCCGGGTGATTATGCCGCTCACTTCCGGTGCCAGGGAAACCTTATCCGCTTTCACAAAGGCATGCTCGGTCTCCACCAACTGGGTACCACCAAATACGCGCCAGCCGGCTGCCAGGATGACAACCGCCAGTACCAGGCCCAGTTTCCACAGGGCCACAGGGCCCAGCTGTAAGTGCCACTTGTCAGTCACATTCACTCTCTTCGGGTGTCAGATTTTTGCGCAGCCGCTTCCATTGCCACTGCCACTGTTGTCTCTCTCACAGGCTGAAGAAAAAACATTTTTCAGCAGCCTGCCAATCCGAACAGGGATGCTCGGGTCGCAAATCAAGCATGTAACGGCTTGATTTGTCGTGGAGGGTTTGCGGACATGCGCCGCAAACCCCGGTTCCGTAGCCCGGGTCTCGGGCGGGCAGGAACAATTGTGTAGTGACCGGCAAATGGTCCTGGGCAGCGCATGTCTGATCCCGGCCACAACCACTCTCCCTGACGCGCCCTGCCCTTTTTAAGGGGGGCTCATTATAGACCTGATTAATATTTCATCAATGGGGAGATAATGGTAGGCGGGGCAAGAAAAAAGGCGGCCCTCGCGGCCACCTTTTCTACTGGCGGGATGAGGGCTCTGCCTATTTTTCCAGCAGTTCAACCCTGTCCACCTTCTGGAAACCTCTCGGTAGCTTATTCCCCCGGCGGCCGCGCTCTCCGCGGTAGTGATCCATCTCAGAAATTTTGATCCTGGTGTGGCGTTTGCCCGCGTGTACCAGCAGCTGGCTTTTGCCCTCAAGCACGGCGATACCGACCACCACTTCCTCGCGGCTGGCAACCCGCGCCGCGGTGATATTGATGATCTTGTTGCCCTTGCCCTTGGACAGCTCCGGCAGCTCGGTCACCGGAAATACCAGCATGCGCCCCTCCGAGGTGACCGCCACCAACAGGGCCTCCTGCGGGCGATGCAGGATACAGGGGGGCAGTACCCGGGCACCCTTGGGCAGGGTCAACATGGCCTTGCCCGACTTGTTGCGCGAGTGCAGGTCCGACAACCGGGCAATAAAGCCGTAACCCGCATCGGAAGCCAGCAGGATGCGCTGGCTGTCCGGGCCCATCAGCAGCCCCTCGAAAGTGGCGCCGGAAGGCGGGTTGATACGCCCACTGAGCGGCTCGCCCTGGCCCCGCGCCGAAGGCAACGAGTGGGCGGCGATAGCATAACTGCGCCCCGAGCTGTCCAGCAGCAGGGCCGGCTGGTTGCTCTTGCCGCGCGCGGCAAACCCCAGGCCGTCGCCGGCCTTGAAGCTGAGAGAGGCGGGATCGATGTCATGGCCTTTGGCCGCGCGAATCCAGCCCTTCTTGGACAGCACCACGGTGATCGGGTCGGAGGAAAGCAGCTCCGCTTCGCTAAAGGCCCTGGATTCCTCGCGCCTAACAATCGGCGAGCGGCGCTCATCACCAAATGCCTTGGCGGCGGTCAATAACTCTTTCTTGATCAGGGTCTTCAGCCGGCGCTCACTGCCCAGGGTTTTACTGAGGGTATCCCGCTCTTTTTCCAGCTCCGCCTGCTCGCCGCGGATTTTCATCTCTTCCAGACGCGCCAATTGGCGCAGCTTAGTGTCGAGAACGTAATCCGCCTGCACCTCGGTCAACTCGAAGCACTCCATCAATTCCTGTTTGGGCTCATCACAGGTGCGGATAATCTCGATCACTTCATCGATATTGAGAAAGGCGATCAGCAGCCCCGCAAGCAGGTGCAGGCGCCTCTCCACCTTGTCCAGGCGGAACTGCAAGCGGCGGCGGGTGGTGGTGGCGCGGAAGGTCAGCCACTCGCGCAGTATTTTATCGAGGGCCTTTACCTGGGGGCGCCCATCGATACCGATCATATTCATATTGACGCGGTAATTGCGCTCCAGATCGGTGGTGGCAAACAGGTGGTTCATCACCGCTTCCACTTCCACCCGATTGGAGCGGGGCACAATCACCAGGCGTGTGGGATTTTCATGATCCGACTCGTCGCGCAGGTCGGCAATCATCGGCAGTTTCTTGGCCTGCATCTGCTGCGCAATCTGCTCCAGTACCTTGGCGCCACTGACCTGGTGGGGCAGCGCGGTAATGACGATATCGCCATCCTCCTTGCTCCACAGGGCGCGCATCCTGATGGAACCGCGACCGGTCTCATAGAGTTTGCGCATATCCTCGCGCGGCGTGATGATCTCCGCCTCGGTGGGCATATCCGGGCCGGGAATATGCTTGCACAAATCCTCGACGGTGGCTTTGGGGTTATCCAGCAGGGCCACGGTGGCGTTGACCACTTCGCGCAGGTTGTGGGGCGGAATATCCGTGGCCATCCCCACCGCGATACCGGTGGTGCCATTCAACAGGATATTGGGTACCCGCGCCGGCAGCACACAGGGCTCATCCAGGGTGCCATCGAAGTTGGGCTGCCAGTCCACGGTGCCCTGGCCCAGTTCCGACAACAGCACTTCGGAATATTTGCCCATACGCGACTCGGTGTAACGCATGGCGGCAAAAGACTTGGGATCGTCCGGGGAACCCCAGTTGCCCTGGCCGTCGATTAACGGATAGCGATAGCTGAACGGCTGGGCCATCAGCACCATGGCCTCGTACACGGCACTGTCGCCGTGGGGATGGTACTTACCAATCACATCGCCGACAGTGCGCGCAGATTTCTTGTACTTGGCGGAATTCTTCAGCCCCAGCTCACTCATGGCGTACACAATACGCCGCTGCACCGGCTTCAGGCCGTCACCGATATTCGGCAGGGCGCGGTCCAGGATCACGTACATAGAGTAATCCAGGTACGCTTTTTCGGTGTACGCCTTCAACGGCAGGCGCTCTGTGGCCTCATAGACAGTGGTGTCGGTCATACAGCACTCGTTGTTCGATTCGCGAGGGGCGGATTATGGCGGACCGCAACGGGAGGTTCAAAGGGGGTTGTGCACGGGGCCAGCCTGGGACGCAAGGTTCGAGGCGGAGAGGTGCCATCAGCCCCGGTCAAGACACCACCCTCTAAAAAATACCCGCCAACTTACGATCTGCACTTGCCCCGGAGGGCACCTCAATACCAAACACCGCGCGCAAAGTACGGCGTAAATCCCCCACATCGGCGAGTATTTTTTCGGTTTTGGGGCCATCGACCGGCAGGTAGCTCAACTGGCGGTCCAGCAGCACATGGCGCCCCTGGGGCAATATCCGTGTTGCAATCAGCTGCTGCACAAAACGGGACTCCGGATGTGTGCAGCAATACCAGTTGGCCATTTTGTAATCGCCTGCATTGCGGGGCCGGCAATCAAAGCGATACATGGGCTCCCAACGCTCCGCAATGCGGATTTCCAGCAGGTATTCCTCACCGGTCAATGTCAGGCGATAGACGCCGTGGGGCGTGTTCTGCCGGGCCACAGAATCCATCCGCAAGGGGGCTGAGGGTGTATTGCTGCCAAACCCCGCATCCAGCAAATAGGGCACCCCACCCAACACAACCCGCAGTAGCATATGGGACTGTGCGGATTCATGCTCCGGGGGCATCTGCCACAGGACACGGGCAGCGAGCCCCGTCACCTGAAAACCGGTCTGCTGCAATACCGCGCGCAGGAGCCCATTCTGCTCAAAACAATAACCCCCGCGCCGGTGATGCACCAGTTTGTCCTCAATGGCCGCCAGTTCAATCTTGACCGCATCACCAAGAAAGGGCGTGATATTCTCAAAAGGGATACTGCCGACATGGTGCGCAATCAGTGCTTTGAGGGTTTGCAGATTTGCAGCCGGCCTGCCGCGGTAGCCAATACGTGCAAAGTAACTGTCCAAATCAACGCCTTGTGTGTCCGCTGTCATTGGCCGCTTATCCTCCGGGCTCACTTTCAATACGGGGCAGACTAGCAGCACAACTTAGGTTGAGGTCAATACCAATCAATGCTCTTTTGACAGTGGGCCCCGGCAGCTCCAGCGGTCTCTGCGGCTACTGACAGGACAGACTGAAAATTCTGTAACGAATGGTGAGACATATTGACAGGTTCTGGGCCCCATACGCAGATTAGGAACAGCTAGACAAAGGTGGGCTTTGCCCAGGCAGGCAGGGTGGAATCAAGTTGCCTCAATAGTCCCAATAGTTAAAAATACGCAGAATCCTATAATAAGTCGGCTTTAAGGGACTGCATGACCGATACGCTCAAAGATATACTCTCCTTTGTGCAGGAGGTGGGCCTCAAGGACGGTCTCTTTGTCATCTTTTTCATCTTTGCACACTATTTACTATTCTGGATGTACCGTGGCCGCCTGAAAGATCGCCAGCTTGAAATCGATCGGCTGGCAGCGGATAATCGGGAATATCGGGATAGGTTTCTGAAGTTGATGGACAGCGCCTTCTCTTATTCCCCGCCAACCAGAAAAGCGGCGCCTAGAAAGCCGGTCAATGAAAAGGAGTCCGGATAATGCTTTATATACTGCTGGCAATGGCCCTGTTGGGCATTGCAGTTCAGTTATATCGGCTTGTAGAGATGAAAAAACATGACCAGCATTTATTTGAGCTTTGCCAGTTGCGCAGGGATGCCATCCACTACCTCTCCAACGCTTACGAAGACCTCTCCAGAACAGACTATATCGCCCTCAGAAAGATAAACGATGCCCTTAGTACCATTATTGCGAGCTACAGCGAGCACAGAACGGTTATCTTCAATTTCAGACGATTTTCTGTGTACCTGGATGAACTGAAGGCCTTCGAGAACAAGGCTAAAAATATATCCACCAGTAATACAGAAATACAAAACCTGCTCAACAGAATACACCACTCCATTTTTAAAGCCTTTCTCGCATTTACGCCCCAATTGAAGTCGGAACTGGCCTTCACACTTGAGCTGCACTTGATCGCATTCGGTGTGCGTGCGGGAATCAATTCCCTCAAAGGCTATTTACTGAGTCTTAAGGAAGCGAAAATGATGGTCAATGCCTTTAAAAAGTCAACTGCCCCCTGCTAGCTTCTGCCGTTTTCTCAAGCGAATTTTCTTGTAAAATAAGTTTACTATACCTCCCACCCTGCTTTTTTCTTGATTGCTTCCTTATACATTTCGGGATCACCTGAAGCCATTGACCGACCAATCGGCTCCAGCCGCGCCAATAGCTTCTTTATATTTTATCCAAGACACTGCAAAGCGCTTAACACAGTGCCATATTATCCCTCCCGCGGTAAGACCTTGTCACAGGAGAGCGCCTGTTTTGATCGCCCCCTGCCGGACCTGGTAGCGCGATACTGCTGCCGATACAGCTTACTGCAACGCCAGTTTCAGAACGGCCCGACCGGGAGGCGAAACAGCCCAGTTTATTTCGTAATCGCAATAGCAGCGCCATCAAACGCCTGATTCTTTACGCTGGGAGTACGAAGGCGAAAGGGCCGTGGTGGCTGATGCGCTTACTGCTCCGTAGTAACAGCACAGGAGGTAAGCGTGCGCGGTGCTGTTCGCAGCTGCACAGACTTTCCAGGTGCCCGCTCTTCCTCTCTGCGCTACGTCTTTTCTTTGGGGCGCCGCTTGAATGGCCTGATGGTGTCTGGCTCTTCCTCTAGCGCCCAGGCTTCGTCCAGCAGTTGCAGTAAACGCACGGCCCGTACCAGCCGGTTATCCTTGCCGGGGGCAATGTGCAGATCCACAGTGTTATCTTTGATAGCAACCGGCGTGATAATAAAATAATCCCCCAGGTGCAGTGGCTGAAACAATCGACAGGGTAATATAGCCATCTTTATAAGCTCCTTGAATCGCCTGTGACGGAAAAGCGAGTGCATAGCACCGTTTTTCTCGCCCGAGGCGCGGTCCTTGTAGGAAAAAGAAAAGGGAAACTTGCAGGGTGCGCAGCCAGAGAGGCGGTGCGCGGCTGAAGTAAAACACCACACCAATCATCACGCAACGCCACAGCACACGCCGCCGCCAGGGGCGAAAGTGACTCGAAAAGCTCGTCTTCAGGGAGACCTTTATTGAAGACGAACGAGTGTATGGCGTATCATTCAAGACAGCCTCGCTAGATAGCTTAATTATCTATTGGGGTTAGCCATCTCTCGGTGTTACTAGCACCGGGGGGTGGCGTTTTTCTATCATTTACGCGGTCATGATGCGGTCCTGCTTTATTGGTTGAAGCTTTGTTGTGGCTGTGGATTGCCCACAGGCGCCGCGGTTGCAGGGCGCCTTGCGGGCGGAATCACAATGATTGTTAAGCGTTTTTTCGGCTTTATTCTCTGTTTTTTTGTTCGCTTAGGCCGGATTACCGCTTGGCGGTAGGGCAGCAGACCTTACCGTAATCCCTTTTTACAGGGAATACAATCAAGCCGAAGCTTTAGGCGACACCGAATTCAGTTTCCCTGGCGGGTAACGATTGGCCAGGGGTTTTGGTTTAATGCAACTGTACATCAGATGCGAACGGCAATACGAACTTCACGAGATAGCAGCGTAGGTTCCTGGCCGTCGATGCATACTCCGCGCAATTCTCTGGGATCCAACTTGGTACTACACAATCGGTACCACAGCTGACAATCTACTTCCCTGATCATCTGGTGAAATATATCAGTTTATAAGGCTACTTGGCTGATACAGGGTTTTGAACACCCTCGATTTAAAAAATAGGCCCGCATTTGTGAGCTATTCGACAATTATTCTGAACTGTTCAATTCAGTAATAGCTTCATTTAGTTTATTACCCAATTTACTTTCCGCGCCCTCGTCAGAAAGAATTGCAGAAAGAACCGGTACAATTTTTTCTTTAGCCTCACTCAATGACATCAAAAGATCCAACGCTTGCTCTCGGCAACTAGAATTAAGATCCGCCACTTCACTCAAGAAAACCGGTAAAAAATCAATTATAGAAACGCGACAAGCCTCTCTTAACCCAAGCTCTTGACCATCATACGAACACTTTAATTCTTGAGCAGCATGCCCGTTGGCTATTTCAAAAAGCAAATCATAAACGTAATCACGACCTAAAGATGTGTCTGATTGCAATATCTCTATCAGAAACGGAATAGCATAAAATGATGCTTCATATAGGTCTGACTGCAATACAATATGATTATCAAGCTGCCAATAAGAAGCTTCCCTAGTTTTTGCATCTTCTGAAATTAAGTTTTTTATAGCTGAGGGAACATGCTCAGCATTACCATGAGCTTGCTGCAACTGCTCCCAATTTACACTATCAATTTTATCAAACATGCATTTACCTTATTCTGGTCCAAATGTATTGGTGCATCTATCACAGCGAGGTATTACCTTCTCGTTGCGTGGTCGAATTACTTTTGTAAATTCAATAGTTTTTGGATCTGGATTCCCTAAAGCTTCAGCGGCAAGATCTTCAGCACATTTATCAAAATCACACCCTGTTCGTTTAACTCCGACCGCAACTTTACCAGTTGCTGGATCGTGTGCACCGACAACAGTTGAAACCTTCTTTATTTGTGTGTTGGATAATTGAGAAATCTCATTTAACTTCGAATCTCGGGCGGCTTCAGCACGCTGCAATCCACTCTTTGTAGCCTTAGTTAAGTCCTTCGTCCCCTCTATAGCCTTATCCGCGCCCTTACAGAGTTTACATGCGACACCAACAACAGCTATAACAGCTCCACTATAGTCCCCATTTTTCAAATCGTTATAAGCCGCTTTAGCATCATTATAGCCGGACGCTTCTGCAACAGCACCGGACGCACCTCCCTCCTGGTAACCTTCATATGCAGAATAGGCTACAACTGCAATTGTAATAGCGAGAAAAACAAACTCGCCATTAGGATCAACATAACTAATCGGATTATTGCGCCCATAGCGATAAGGCGTCCAGCGCTGCGGATCAGTAAAACGTCCCGGATGGTTAAGCACCGGGTCCGGGCTGATAAAGGTGCCGAAAGCCGACTGCAGGTAGCGCCGCTCAAAATAACCCAGGCCAGTGGTTGTATCCCGCTCTTTGCCCGTATAGCCGTAGGGGGCCGCCGCGCTGTCACCGAGGACACTGTCCAGTTCGCCATAGGCTTTATAGGTAAAGGCGTTGACCAGCCCGGCATCGGCATCCAACGTCAGCGCGGTGGAGCCCAGATGGGTGTGCAGGTAGTAGGCGCTGGGCGCAAAGGTTTCCCCGCCCCGGTCACTGCGGGCAATACGCCGCTGGCCAAGGCGAATGTATTTCCACAGCTGGCCGTCGCGCACCTCGCTGTCTGCATCGATATACAGGGTAACACTGCGGGCCCCACCGGTATCTTCGGTGATTTTAAAGCGGCGCTGGTGTTTGAAGTCATAGCCGTAGTGATCCGCCGCCTGGGAGTTGCCGGCGGTGACCAGGCGCTGGCCGTGGTCCCACTGATAGTGCTGGTCGCCGGCTTGAATCCGGTTGCCGTTGTCATCGTACGCTATGGTTCCGCCGGCCCAGCTCAGGGCCTGGGGCCCGGGCAGGTTACCGCGGCCGGTGCGATTGGAGGCGCCGCTGTTACTGTTTGCACTGCTGCCGCCATAGCGCAGGTCCGTGATCTGTATTGCGTCACTGGTGGCCAGGTCCGGCAGGTTGACGGGGGAACGACCCAGTTGTAGCAGGTTGCCGATTTTGTCGTAGCTGTAATACGTCTGCTCACGATCATTGGCCACTCCGGTCAGGCGGTAGACGTCGTCATAGCTGTAGACCACATTGTGTGCCAGTGACGCTGCCTGGGCGGCCGCGCCGAGTTCAGCAGCCATGGCAGTCAGGGCGTCGGTGGGGCGTTGGTCGTCGATGCCCAGCACATTGGAGACGGCATCAAAGCGGTAGTCCCACTGCTGTAATGGCAGTGCGTCTGCGCTGCGTACGGTACGCAGGGCGGCGAGCCGCTGGCGTTCGTCGAACTCCCAGTGGGTTGCCACCCCGTTGGCGAGCCCCTGGTGTTGCAGGACGCCGTTGGGGGTATAGTCCAGCTGTTCCACCACACCCGGAATCCGCTCCAGCAGTCCGCGAGCGTTGTAGTGGAAATCCACCCGGGTATTGTCGGGATAGAACTGTTTTACCGGGCGCCCGGCGCTATCGTAGGCATAGCGCGTGGTGTAGAGAGGGCTGTCGATCTGCGGGCCAGTGATTTTGCGCTGGCGCTGAACCACTTGGCCACGCGCATCGTAATTCCACTGTTCAAAGCCGGCCTGGTCGGTGACTTTGGCCAGGCGCCCGCGTAAAAATCCACCGCCCGCTTCGCTGCGCTGGTCGTACTGGTAGCGCACCACAGGGGCCGTAGTGCCCAGCTGCACATCCGCTTGCCAGTGCCCGCCAGTCGGCGCTTCTCCCCGCGGCGGCAGGTGATATTCGTTCAGGAGGCGGTTGGCACCGTCATAGCGATAGTGCCGCTCCTGGCCCCGGGCATCGCGAGTGGCGAGTACATTGCCGGCGGCATCGAAGTGCTGCCAGCGCTGCCCGCGATTGGGGTCGTCCAAAAAGCGCATCCGCCCCAGGTGGTCGTAGTGCATGCTGCGCACATTGTTTTGCGCATCCTGCAGGCGGGTGAAGTTATCGTTGAGGTCGTAGTCATAGTACGTCGACCAGGTGGCACCACCGGCGCCACCCTGGGTATTGGCGCCGACGATTTCGTCCACTTGGCGCAGGCGGTATTCCCCCTCGGCAGTTTGCAAACCGTCAAACACTAGCCGCTTGGCGGCACCGGCATGGGGGCTATTGGCACGGGTCTGCTCTTCATCCTCCCGCAGTTGCACCAGCGGCTGGTAGGTAATACGGCTGAACACGCTTTCCCCACTCCCTGCGGAATAAGGCTGGCGGGCTTCCTGCATACGCCCCAGGGCATCGTAGCGGTACCGGCGCTGGTGAGGGCCTTGGTCGTCGGCCCGGTAGGCGAGGCCCTCGGCAAAATACGGCAGGGCGGTGCGAGAGACCTGGCCCCGCGCGTTGTACTGATGATGTTCACTGACCACCACCTGACCGGGCTGTTCACCCTCACTGCGTACCATCAGGGTTCGGCCCAAGCCGTCGTAGAAGTGGCGGCTGTCGATGGTGCCACCGCCCATGTCTTCACGTTGGCGCGCTTCTACCCAGCTAATCAACCCGTTTCCGACCGGTCGTGCTAACTGGTACTCGTACGCAAGCGTCGGTGCTGACAGGCTGTCTCCAGGTTTTACAATAGCGGTAAGCCGCCCCAAGTCATCGAATTGATAGCGGGTTTGCTGCCCATTAAAATCGGTGAAGCTCTGCATCACCCCAAGCGTATAATCGTAACTCGCTTTCGCAGTAAGTACATTCGTACCGGTATGAATGCGCTCTTCAATGGGATACAGTGAATAGGATGGGTCGAATACCGTCTCAACCAGATGCCCCGGCTGTTCGGGCCATAACGGGTCCATCTGCGCAATAATATTACCAACACTGTCGTAGCGATAACGCTTAAGCTCAATATAGGTGTTCGGGTTGCTGGCATCGGTCCAGGCCCTGTGCTGGGTCAGATTGCCCTTGCTGACAAAACCTAAATTCCCTCCGCTAAAACTCTCGTCGTCGTAAAACCATTGCTCTTTGGCAATCAATTGATGGTTTAAGTCGGTGACTGTTCGCTCGATTGGCCGTTGTAATATCCACCGGGCCTGCCCTGCCGATGATTCGGAACTGTAACGCCAGCGGGTGATCCGCTCATCTCCCCAGTTGCCATCCTGACGACCAAGCTCTTCAATGCGAATCGTATTACCATAATTATCATAGGCAAGCTGGGTCAGTAACCTCACCGCCTCACCCTGACCTAATTCAAAAACGATGCGTTCATTCTTGGTCAATTGCGCTTGCAGAACATCCCGCTGGTCCTCAGCAATGGACTCAGCAATTTCTGCAATTTCCCAGTTATAGCTTTCCTGGTCAAACAGTTCTCCCTGATCATTTTCACGGCGAGTGATCTTTAATTTTCCTTTTAAAACTTCAGCGCTTTCACCCAAGTGGTATTCATTGATATGGTGTAGTGTTGGGACATCCTGGCTTCCATGTTCAACGACTTCCACGCTTTCAAAGCCCCAAAAGGATTTGTCTGACGGGTTATACCATCCATTGTGATAGTTAAACTGCTTGCGCTGGATAACGCCGCTTACACCATCTTCCACGTCAATACTTTTGACCACCTGCATACCGATCGGCATTTTTCTGGTCCAGGGTCTCCCCTCAGCCATATCGCGCAGTCGTTCCCGCTGCAGAGAAATGTATTGAAGCGTTGTTTTTTTCCCCAGCCCATTGTCAATAACCTTTAGTTGATAGGGCTGTTCATTGGGGGAAAGATCGGCAACAGCATAACCGCCGTCTGAAGAGGTACGTTGATACCAGATGATATCTTGAGAACCATTACCATTAATATCGATAAAACGTATAGCATCTGGCGTGGTAAGTGTACCTGGAGCGGTGATAGAGTTTTTTGCGCTGAAACGAGACAAAGCATGATCGTCGGGATCAAGGCCATGATTGAGCCAAAATTCTGCCCGCGGCCCATTCAGATTGACTAAGTCGGCACGACCGTCACCGTTAATATCGGCAAATCGAATTTTTTTAGGGTCTAAAGGAACATTAACAACGGCATTAAAACTGACCCGGGCTCCAAACCCAGACAAGCCTCGATGTGGAAAATAAATCACTTTAAGATCATTTTGAACCTGCGCAATTACCACAATGTCAGATAGGCGATCTCCATTCATATCGGCCAAATGGACCTTTGGATTGGAAAAATCCACAGCAATTAAATCGTCGTGCGTGGGTAGATCAATAACATTACTCCAGCCATCCGGCAAATTGAGTAATGCGCGAAAGTTTAACGACTGACCGACTTTGGTTACTGACAATACATCTGTGCGCTTATCATGATTAATATCAATCAATCGCGTATTTTCACTATCTAGTTGCAATCCGGCGCGCTGGAGAGAGCCGTGACGCTCCCATTCAAAAGAATCACTGATACCAAAAACTTGCGTGTCCGACGTGGTGTAATTCAATAGTTCAGTACGACCATCCGCATCAAAATCTGCCAGTAGATTGTTCCTGTTTGTAAATTTTAAACTGGTCCTTCCCGCCATTCTTTGATCAGCAGACCACTGAACCACCCCTTGCGCATCGGGCCCTTGATTCAACCAAAACACATGATTTTGCAAGCCGGTATTGATGATATCAGGCAGCCCATCCCCATCCATGTCGAAAAATTCAGTAGATTCTGAATAAATTGGCGCATTGATACCCAGCATGATGTGTTTATCGACATTGTCCGGATCAAACCGAGTCCAAGTAAAATTCAAAGGGGGAAGATGTGTGGTGAGGTCCGCGCCATATTCCGTAATACGGTTTAATTGTGATAGTGGCTGCAAATCTGTAGTTGGATAATACTCAAGCCGATATTGTCTTACCGATTTACTCCCGGCAACCATGGTAACAGTTGCAAGGCGGTATTGCGTTTTTATTCCATAGCCAGCCCGGTAATCCATCAAAATATCCGGGCGTATTTCGTAGCCAAACTGAATACGGGCTGGGTCGGCTTGCCCGTGATTATAGGTAATTTCGGTTAAGTAAGGCTGTGCGCTATCATCAATTTTTTCCCAGTGGTAATCGATCCCATTACCATTTGTATCCGCATATTGCTTCGGATACCATCTAAATATTCTTGAGCCAGAAACAATTCTGGTTTCATCTGTTGTTCCCAATTGAAGCTTATCACCATTGGGATAATGCAGCAGCCAACCCTGAGGCAGCCTCTCATACTTAATGAAGTCAGATTCTATTTCTGCACGATAGCCTCCCTCTTTTGTCAATACCAATTCTCGGCCTTGCGCATCAATAAATTGATCAGCTTCTGCAAATTCATCGACTTGCCCATTATTATTATTATCCAGTTGATCACCAGCTGGCCATTCAGAATAATTGGGCAGCCCTAAATCTGTTTGTCTCTGTAAATAAGGAATAGAAAGTTTGACTCCAACCCCAACTAACCCATTCCCCAGACCACTGTTGTAATTGAGAGAAAGATTGGGGGATAAGCCATTCCGCCCCGAGGGCGTTACCAATTTCACCTGATACTGGCCAGTACCCGAGTTCAACTGTGGTGTGAAAGATTCCCCCAAACCCTCGATGGAACCGGGGCCACTCGGCAACGATAAAACGGTTGGAGTAACCGGAGCCGCACCCATTGCGGAGCTACAAATTGTTATAAGCAGTATCAATCCGGCCAGACAATCACTAAGGCGGATTCGATGACATTTCGCACACCAAATTTCCATGACTGCTTTTAAAATCAATTCTGCAAAATTCATAACAGTGAATATCTCCAATGTAACCCTTTAATTACAACCATGATCTATTCAAGATACAAAAAATAGGCAAAAAACTGCCCCTGCCTGGCAGGGGCCACTGTTAAGTAATAATCAATGAGTTAATCACAATTATTGTTCTGTAATACGGGCATCCTGCTCAATCCGCTCCTCAAAGAACATCAGCTCTTGCGGCATCTCACTGGCACTAAACCCGGTATTACAGGTTTGGATATTGCGCGATATGTATTTATGTCTTACAACAATTTCAATATCATCGACATCACCTATATTGAACAAATCACCAAATTGATCCGCTGAAAATATCGCCAGATGCCATTTCGAAGTTGCCACACTGCGCTCTTTAAATGCGGAAGTCGGGTACACCAGTCCGGCCGGCTCATCCCGTATTGCCGCATTGAAAGATACTGTGTAGCTGTTTTTGTAGTTCAGTGTATTGGATCCTGACACATCCCAGAAGCGTGCACTCAGTACATTATAACGATCAATCTGGTCCAATATATCGGGTACATTTTCCTCAAGGCGGGCACGAAAATAACTACTGCCCCCGTATGTCAATTCAATACTGGTTCTGTCTTCAAACGCACCAAACTGACTTAGAATATTGACACCAATGTCGATTATTTTGTCATTGTAATCACCGCCATTGTAAATACACAGTTCCCCGTTGCGCTCCAAAATACGAGGCCCCTTAAAGAAATTGATTCCCGCAATAGGCTTTAAGGTATCAAAGTTAAACGCTATCCACTGTTCACTGCCAAAATCCAACAGGTGGTAGCGCAAATAGGCTTCGAAGGCATCGTCTGCAGAGAGCATTTCAGAGGCACCAATTGCAGGGTTGGGGTGGGGATACTGCTGGGGCTCTCCCCGGATCGTATCGTAATAACCAAGTATATTCTCTTTCAGTGAAATACTATCGGTACTTTCCTGGAATGGACGAACTTGACGAGCATCGTCGAAGTCTTTCATTTCATAATAGAAATGTTCCAGCGCGTCGGCATTTCTCAGTGCAAACACACTGTCTCTTACCATTCCGGAATCACTGGAAAAAGGCTCCTGCCACTTATATTCCAACGCCTGGGCGGCATAGAACATCCACTCCTGGGCGCGCTCAAATGCAAACTCTGCTTTCTCCAAATCCTTGTTTACACGCTTTAAGTGTATGGGATCGGCGAAGTAGTTATCGATTAACCCGGATTGGAGATCCGCGGCGCGAGTCAACAGGCGGTTTGCCTGGTTCATCAGCCCAACCAGCCGCTCCACTTCCACCTCAACATTCGCTTCAGCCAGGGCAATATCCAGGTTGAGAATATTTGCCTGCAACCACATGGAACGGATACGGGCCTTGAAGTTCACTTCATTAATTTCGGCTCTTAGTGCCTGGATTTGTGCTCGCTCTTCATACGCCAATTGTTGGCTTAACGCCTGTAATTCCCCTTCCTTTCTTATCTGCCGGATATTGATATTGTGATTCTGGATACTTTGAGCGCTACTGGTCATTTCTTGTGCATACAAGTAGGCTTCACTGGCACCATAGGTAACAACCGCAGCCGCCACTCTCACCACAGCACCTAAAATCGAACCTTTTCGTCTCGCTCTTTCAGCCCGTTCCCGGATTTTGGTAATTTGATTCGTGATCTGAACCTGTTGTTGCCCATACTCAATTATCACGTCCTCGATTGCATTCTCCAGGCCATTCGCCTGGCCAAAGCGATCGATTTCGATTTCAATATCATCGAGCAAATTGCTTAGGCGTTGCTCATTTCTTTCCAGCTCTATTTGAGCGGTTTCTATATTTTTACTCTGCAGAGCAATCGTGCTACCCAGAACCGCCGTATCCGAACGGGTCACACAGGGTGTGCCACCACAGTTTTCCTGATACTCCCAACCAATTAAGCCTTTGAGTGCATCATTCACCGCAAGCATACGATCTCGGTAATCGGTTTGAAAACTTTGCTTTGTTCTTCGGAATGAGTCATAGCTCCCCTTCGCAGCATTCAGGTTCTGTATGGCATATGCCAGGGAACCGGTGCTGGGATTGTGATTCCTAATAATGGAATCGAAACTGTCGCCGTTTGAATTCTGGTCAAACATGATTAATACGGCATTGCTTGGAAGCCCCAATAAGTTGGTTTCTCCGGTCAACCAGGTATCGATATTGCCCAACTGACTCAAGGTACCGTTAAATTGTACTATTGCCTCAGGAACACCGGTAAACCCCGGCAGGGTATCCAGTTCTATCCCTGGAAACACTCCGCGCATGCTGGTGTCACTTGCGATCAGTTTATTTCGCAATTGTTCAGCATCGTTTCGCAGCTGTTCTATGACTACAGAATCCGTCTCGCCTGAGCTGACAATCAAACGGCTAGTGTTATATAGCACTTCGCCCCATTCATTCATCAAATCATACAATACACGGACGTCTTTATAACCGGTGAATAAATCACTGATCTCAGAGACATTGGCACTCTCACCGTTCTGACTCACATATCGAGGGCTATTCTGTCCTCTTGATGCGCTCCTTGCGGCAAGAATGCCCGGGTGATCGGACAACACTTGCGAATACGTATCAAAGCCCGCTTCCAATATATCCATTGCCTGCCGATACGCAGCAATTTCTGCGCTGATATCACCATCGTTAAGCCGTAGTTTACGTGCCAGATCCAGTTGCTGGTTGGCTGATATCAATTCTGCCACAGCCCGGTCATAGTAAATATTGAGTAACAGAGTCTCGACTTTGTCACGTAGTGTTGTACTGATACTTTCGGTAAGCAGTGTTTTAGCAAAATTCAACGCTTCCCCGGCTCGATTTCGCTCCGCTGGGCCATAAAGCACAGAGAAATCCTGGTCCTCATTAGTATTGCCGACACGGTAAATAACCTGACCCGTACTGGGGTCCAGTACATAGGAAAGGTCCAGGTACCGGAAGGCAGCCAGGTCCCTGGAAAAAATACCCTGAACCGGGTTTTCCTGGTTTGCCGCCACCGGATCGGCATCGTTGTAGTAGAGCTGTTTGCGAATCGCTACTGTGGGGTCCAGAACCAGCGGCCCACCTTCTGTATAGGTGGAGCAGCTGCGATTACAGGCACGTACCCGAAATCGATAACTGCTTTCAAGCACCAAGCCCGAAACTCTGACACTGGTGGCAGGACCGGTGTAGACATCCTGCCAGACATCGCCGTTTCGCTGTTGCTGCAGCTCATAACCGGCCGCTCCGGGACTCGCTGCCCAGCTGATAGTGACGCTATTGCCAGGAACACTGTCCGGAACGTTGATTGAGGCAGGGGGTGAAGGAGCCAGAGGAACAGTCACAACCGGCCCCTCTGTATAGGTACTGCACATATCAGAGGTGCAAGCTCTTATCCGGTACTGATACTGGCCATGGGGCAGATCGTTTTCATTAATTTCATTGCCACTTCCTGCGTAGGAAGCTGTCCAGTTACCACCATTGAATCTACGTTGCAGTTCATATCGATTAGCGCTATTGCTAGCGGGCCAGCTAACCGTATAGGTGCCATCGGCATCAAAGTCTGGATAATTTAAGGATATTGGCGGAGATGTGACGGTGACTGGCTGACATAGTGCAGACCGTTCAGTGTACAAATAGTTAAGCGCTACTATACAAAAAGAAAAGGTACCGTCTCGGGTTAACTCAATACTATGCGCACCCTCCTCAGTGTCATAGTAGTGCTCCTCCTCTCCAAGGATAATGATTTCCTCTGGTGTATCATAAATTGAAGAATAAGCTACAATGCCAGCATATTCGCCCGACACTTGCACAACTCTAAGGGCATTATCAGAATCATGTGGGCTAAACCAATGATACTGCCACTCGAAATTTACTGTACGATTTGAGGCAATATTACTGATGTAAGTACCAACGAATGGCGCGGCCGGCACACCACCAATTCCACCAAGATCGAAACTTTGATTACAGAGTTCAAGCTGCCTGCAAGTATCTATATCAGGAAAAGCTATAGCACTTCCTGAAAAACCCAGCAAAGCTGCCAACCATACTGTCACTATACCATACCTCAAACGCAACACTCTGTTCATTGTTATTTTCCTTACAATTTATGTGTAACATTTCAGACTGACACACCTCAACGGAGAAACCTGTCCAATTGTGTTGATTTCCGGATCAAGATACGCAGGGTACATATTTTGATCGTTATTTTTTTATTAAATTAATTTCAAATTTTTCCTAGACAATTTTATTGCCCCTATTATATGAAAAAACACAGAATCAGTTTGCCAACATAGCGAAATAAAGGATAAATCTTATTACACGGAATAGAATATCCATCTATTTTGGAGCTTTAGACTGCACAACAGGGTTCTGCATTTTGAATAATCCATCTTATATTTTGAAGAATTCCTCAGCCTTCAAAAAATAGCCCCTGCCTGGCAGGGGCTACTGTTAAGTAATAATCAAGGGGTTAATCACAATTATTGCTCTGTAATACGGGCATCCTGCTCAATCCGTTCCTCAAAGAACATCAGCTCTTGCGGCATCTCACTGGCACTAAACCCGGCATTACAGGTTTGGATATTGCGCGATATGTATTTATGCCTTACAACAATTTCAATATCATCGACATCACCTATATTGAACAAATCACCAAATTGATCCGCTGAAAATATCGCCAGATGCCATTTCGAAGTTGCCACACTGCGCTCTTTAAATGCTGAAGTCGGGTACACCAGTCCAGCCGGCTCATCCCGTATTGCCGCATTGAAAGATACTGTGTAGCTGTTTTTATAGTTCAGTGTATTGGATCCTGACACATCCCAGAAGCGTGCACTCAATACATTGTAACGGTCAATCTGGTCCAATATATCTGGTACATTTTCTTCCAGGCGGGCACGAAAATAACTACTGCCCCCGTATGTCAATTCAATACTGGTCCTGTCTTCAAACGCACCAAACTGACTTAGAATATTGACACCAATGTCGATTATTTTGTCATTGTAATCACCGCCATTGTAAATACACAGTTCCCCGTTGCGCTCCAAAATACGAGGCCCCTTAAAGAAATTGATTCCCGCAATAGGCTTTAAGGTATCAAAGTTAAACGCTATCCACTGTTCACTGCCAAAATCCAACAGGTGGTAGCGCAAATAGGCTTCGAAGGCATCGTCTGCAGAGAGCATTTCAGAGGCACCAATTGCAGGGTTGGGGTGGGGATACTGCTGGGGCTCTCCCCGGATCGTATCGTAATAACCAAGTATATTCTCTTTCAGTGAAATACTATCGGTACTTTCCTGCAATGGACGAACTTGACGAGCATCGTCGAAGTCTTTTATTTCATAATAGAAATGTTCCAACGCGTCGGCATTTCTCAGTGCAAACACACTGTCTCTTACCATTCCGGAATCACTGGAAAAAGGCTCCTGCCACTTATATTCCAACGCCTGGGCGGCATAGAACATCCACTCCTGGGCGCGCTCAAATGCAAACTCTGCTTTCTCCAAATCCTTGTTTACACGCTTTAAGTGTATGGGATCGGCGAAGTAGTTATCGATTAACCCGGATTGGAGATCCGCGGCGCGAGTCAACAGGCGGTTTGCCTGGTTCATCAGCCCAACCAGCCGCTCCACTTCCACTTCAACATTCGCTTCAGCCAGGGCAATATCCAGGTTGAGAATATTTGCCTGCAACCACATGGAACGGATACGGGCCTTGAAGTTCACTTCATTAATTTCGGCTCTTAGTGCCTGGATTTGTGCTCGCTCTTCATATGCCAATTGTTGGCTTAACGCCTGTAATTCTCCTTCCTTTTTTATCTGCCGGATATTGATATTGTGGTTCTGGATACTCTGGGCTCCAGAGGAGGCTTCTGAGGCTGCCTGTGCGATTCGCACAGAGACTTCGGAGGCACCATAGGTAACAACGGCAGCCGCCACCCTCACCACAGCACCTAAAATCGAGCCTTTTCGTCTCGCTCTTTCAGCCCGCTCTCGGATTTTGGTAATTTGATTCGTGATCAGAACCTGTTGCTGCCCATACTCAATTATCACGTCCTCGATTGCATTCTCCAGGCCATTCGCCTGTCCAAACCGGTCGATTTCGATTTCGATATCATCGAGCAAATTGCTTAGGCGCTGCTCATTTCTTTCCAGCTCTATTTGAGCGGTTTCTATATTTTTACTCTGCAGAGCAATCGTGCTACCCAGAACCGCCGCATCCGAACGTGTAACACAGGGCATGCCATCACAGACTTCCTGATACTCCCAGCCAATTAAGCCCTTGAGTGCATCATTCACCGCATGCATACGGTCCCGGTAATCGGTTTGGAAACTTTGCTTTGTTCTTCGGAATGAGTCATAGCTCCCCTTCGCAGCATTCAGGCTCTGTATGGCATATGCCAGGGAACCGGTGCTGGGATTGTGATTCCTAATAATGGAATCGAAACTGTCGCCGTTTGAATTCTGGTCAAACATGATTAATACGGCATTGCTTGGAAGCCCTAATAAGTTGGTTTCTCCGGTCAACCAGGTATCGATATTGTCCAACTGACTCAAGGTGCCGTTAAATTGTACTATTGCCTCAGGAACACCGGTAAACCCCGGCAGGGTATCCAGTTCTATCCCTGGAAACACTCCGCGCATGCTGGTGTCACTTGCGATCAGTTTATTTCGCAATTGCTCAGCATCGTTTCGCAGCTGTTCTATGACTACAGAATCCGTTTCGCCTGAGCTGACAATCAAACGGCTAGTGTTATACAGCACTTCGCCCCATTCATTCATCAAATCATACAATACACGGATGTCTTTATACCCGGTGAATAAATCACTGCGCTCAGAGACATTGGCACTCTCGCCGTTCTGACTCACATATCGGGGGCTATTCTGTCCTCTTGATGCGCTCCTTGCGGCAAGAATACCCGGGTGATCGGACAACACTTGCGAATACGTATCAAAGCCCGCTGCCAATATATCCATTGCCTGCCGATACGCAGCAATTTCTGCGCTGATATCACCATCGTTAAGCCGTAGTTTACGTGCCAGATCCAGTTGCTGGTTGGCTGATATCAATTCTGCCACAGCCCGGTCATAGTAAATATTGAGTAACAGAGTCTCGACTTTGTCACGTAGTGTTGTACTGATACTTTCGGTAAGCAGTGTTTTAGCAAAGTTCAACGCTTCCCCGGCTCGATTTCGCTCCGCAGGGCCATACAGTACCGAGAAATCCTGGTCCTCATTAGTATTGCCAACACGATAAATAACCTGACCCGTACTGGGGTCCAGTACATAGGAAAGGTCCAGGTACCGGAAGGCAGCCAGGTCCCTGGAAAAAACACCCTGAACCGGGTTTTCCTGGTTTGCCGCCACCGGATCGGCATCGTTGTAGTAGAGCTGTTTGCGAATCGCTACAGTGGGGTCCAGAACCAGCGGCCCACCTTCTGTATAGGTGGAGCAGAAGTCGCTACTACAGGCACGCACTTGAAAACGATAACTGCTATCGCGCAACAGGCCAGAAACAGTTGTGCTGGTGGCAGCACCGGAATAACTGTCAGACCATGCGCCTTCGTCTTTTTGCTGCTGCAATTCGTAACGGGTAGTTCCGGAACTTGACGCCCAGCTTATTTCAACACTACTGGAAGCCGCATAGCCAGGCACACTGATTGAGGCTGGGGCAGGTGGGGGGGCAATCACAACTCGTTTCTGGGCAGAATAAGAACTACAGCCACCTGTGTTGCATCCTCTTACCTTGAAATCCCAATTACCGATTGTCAGGCCGGTAATTAACTGGTTAGTTGTCGTTGAAGTCCCAGCTGAAGTCCATGAGCCACTATCATTTAACTTTTTTAAAATTTCATACTTTTCGGTAGTACCTGAACCCGCGCCCCAGGCTAATTGATAGCTACTTTCGTCGTGATAGTCCGTACCGCCAAGGGTGGGCTGTCCGGGTTTTCGAAGTACCGTAACTTCTATGTGGTCTGAGCCAAAATGACAACCGGGTGGTCCAGATCCAGGAACACATTCTGTAATACTTAAATCATAGAAATAAACCCCATCTTCTCTCCCAGCAATAGTGACTGAGGTTGTTATGCCTGGCGACCCAGTCGCGATTGTTCTAGAGCCATTAATGCCAGGTCCTCGCTCTGTAAGTTGAAAAGAAATTCCTGGACCAGATCTTTTATCCCAACCAAGAGTATAGGTCCCATCCGTGTCTACAGAAGTGGGATAGGTCGTAAACTTCGCGAATTGCGCCTTGGAGGGAATTGGCATGATCGTGCAAATCACACCAAAAAAAAGTACCAATATAATATTATTGTTCATAACTTTTCTTCCGATATTAAACCTGAGCAACCCTGGATAGAATACAGAATTTTTCTTAAAAAAAGTATTCTTCAAGTTACAATGAACACTCCTCCTAGTTGAACTAACAACGCGAAAAGAATATTGCCAAAATCCTTATCTTCATACACCATAACAGAGGAAAATTAATTCCACTCAGCCTGGCAACACTGCTCAACTAAAACCAAAACATTATCAGATCACATTTCCAAAACTCCCTAAAAATATCCTACAGAGATTTAGCTAACTACTAGCTTACACGCCTCTAAAAAGCATATAAAATAGCCAGAATCAGTTATAAAATTGAACTTCACCTGCGCCACTTGACTGTTTTTTCTAAAGAAAAAGCTCAATGAATCCAGCCAATGATTCAATAAAACTCTCTAGCTATAGTTATTTTCCTTTCAACCTTTATACTTCATTTAAAGTACTTTTCCGAGAGGTCAGATGTTACTTACTGCTAAATTCTCTGACAAATATGCCTATTCAATGCAAGGCTTCTAATTTAAAGGTTCGCAGCACCTCAACCGGTTAATTGAATCGCTTGTACAACTTTGAATTTTACTTACCTAATCATAAATTATTTTCATTTTCGATCCACAGTTACAAAGCAAGTTGCCTCTAAAACTCTCCAAGGGAAAACACACTCGTAATGAAGAACGACCTTCAATTCAACACCTCAACTTTATAAACAACCTAAGGGTGTCAAAAACTATGAAACTGCGATCTTCATTTGGTACCAACGCAGGGCTTACAAACTGGCACAAGAATATAAAAACAGCGTACCAATACCTATCCTTTTCTACGTTCTACTCAAAAATATTTTATTCGATTAATTTTTAGTAATAATCCTTTCACAAAATCCCTGCTTTTATATTTAATCGTTATATCATGAGCCCCTTTTTTGATCAATATCACGTCACCATCAAAAAGCTACCAACATCATTTTATGTAAAGCTCAATTTAAGCACCACAGGTGCATCATGATTCGTGTATTCCTGCAACATACCTGATAACTATTGCGGAATAGCTAAATCAATAATGCACTGCATACCAAAGTGTCATAACCCATGATGAACAACTACGATTCTGCCATCACAGTTCAGCACCTCATAAAGATCCATTTAAGAAATAAAACCTCAAATCAAGTACCTAGACCTCGGAGATATTTTTTATCTGTTCAGAAATACTTGTGCCATACAATAGATTGCCATGCCAAGAAACAGATACCGCCCCAGAAGTAGGGCAAAGTGGGGAGATACTATTGCCGGCCATAATCTGCCCAATCTCATTAAATGGAGTAAACCCCGTATAATCTTCTCAGGTTTTTCAGACGCAACAGATTTCCCAGGGCCCACTGAGGTAGCGGGTTTCACAAACACGGGTTACAACACTCAACTACAGTGATTGGTTGAAAACGATTTATGGCCATTAAAAGCATGCTTTCACTGAACACAACCAGTCTTGGTATCGATATTCTTGACAAGGTAGATTTTACCGTCAAAGCGGGGGAAGTCCTGTGCCTATCGGGCCCCTCGGGCTCCGGCAAAAGCCGTTTACTGCGCGCCATCGCCGATCTGGAGCCGCACAGTGGCAGTGCCAGTCTTGACAACAGGAAACAGGATTCAATGCCGGGCCACTGCTGGCGCAGGCAGGTTATGCTGGTACCGGCGCAAAGCGCCTGGTGGTATGAAACGGCCGGTGCACACCTGGCCAAACCCATGCCCCAGGCACTTCTTGCGCTGGGCTTTCCCGAAGAGGCAGACGGTTGGCAGATGGCAAAACTCTCCACCGGGGAAAAACAGCGCCTGGCACTGGTGCGGGCTCTCTCCTACGAGCCGCGGGCCCTGCTGCTGGATGAACCCACGGCCAATCTTGATGAAGACTCCACCTTGAAAACCGAGACCTTTTTACTGGAGGTGATTCGGGAAAAACAGTACCCGGTGATCTGGGTGGCCCACAGCCCGGCACAGATCCGCCGGGTGGCAGACCGGTATTTTACTATTGAGGGCAGAGGCCTGAAAGAACAGGAGATATCTTTGTGAATGTAATCGACTTGGCCTGGTGGCAACTGGCTCTGGCAGCAGCGCTGGTAGTGGCTCTGGCAGTCTGTACCCACATGGCCCGATTGCAGCTCGGCAGGCCGCTTTTGATCGCGGCGGCGCGCACGGCGATACAGCTGGCGCTTGTCGGTGTGGTTTTGGAAGCCCTATTTGCCGTGGGCAACCTGCTGTGGATAAGCCTTGTGGGTGTGGCGATGTTATTGTTTGCCGGTCAGCAGGTGGTGTCAAGACAGAAATATCGCCTGAGTGGCGGCTGGAGTTTTGCCATCGGCACGCTGTCTATGCTGATATCCGCCTTTAGTGTCACCATACTGAGCCTGGTGGTACTGATCGGGCCACAACCCTGGTACCAGCCCCAGTACTCTATTCCCCTGCTCGGCATGTTGCTCGGCAATACCATGACGGGCATCGCACTCGGGCTGGATCGTCTCACAGAGAGCGTGTGGCGCTCGCGGGAGATTATCGAGAACCGCCTGATGCTGGGAGAACCCTGGCGCAGCGCTTGCATTGAGTTTCGCCGCGACGCCATGCGGGCGGGCATGATGCCAACGATCAACTCCATGGCCGCTGCGGGTATTGTTTTCCTACCGGGGATGATGACGGGTCAAATACTTGCGGGCATCTCCCCCACCATCGCAGTGAAATACCAGATATTGATTTTGTTCACCATTGCCGCAGGCACCGGTTTTGGTACATTTGCTGCCGTCGCCCTCTGTGCGAGATACCTCTTCGACACACGCGAGCGGCTGTGTATGAACCGCCTGGTGGAAAGCCGCCATCGCTGAATTCAGATTGGCCCTGAGGTCCATGCTATTTTTAACTGGACCACGACCGGGCATCACAACAAAAGAGGCACATGCCCCGATACAGCGGGAATATGAAAGGTGTCATTATGCAGCCGGGTCAGCCTGAAACCGGCACACACAAGCGTATTTAGCGGCCGAAGATTAGGATAATCGCCGCAGTAACCAGACCCACCAGAAGCACCCAAACGCCCCGCAGCATCAGCGAGCGGGCGTACTCCGCCTCCTGGTATTTCAGCGCATAGGGGATACCGGTAATCGGTCCGAGAAAGATTGTCACTATCCCCCAAACCCAGCGCCGATTGCCCAGGGCCGTCAGCGCTGCCATCAGCCCGCCAAACCAGCATAGGGTAACGCCGATCACACCTATCACCAGTGCAGTGATGGACCACCACTGATGGGCCAGAAAAATTTCTACAATTTCAGTTTCAGTCACGACCTGCAGACATCCCTATTTACCCCCTGAGTCATTCGGTATCAATCACTGCGGGCATCCCCGCAGACGGTATCCCCCTGCTGAGCCCAGATGCGCATAACCGACACTACTCGCGAAATCTGGCCACCTCAGTGTGAGGTCGATACCCGCCCAGATTCTATAGCAACCTTGAGAAGGGACAAAGGGCCCCGGCTTGAAAGGGTGCCTTTTCAGTAAGTGAATGCCCACTTACCGACAAACACCCAAACCTATCCAAAGCGGTCAAACGCCCTGTCGAGATGACTAGCCACCCCGGGTTTCCAATAGCCTTAAACCACCACCAACTAGTTTGAAAACTCCACTCTGGGGTCCCCAAAGTCCCGGCCCATATAATCCGGTGCACAGGGGATCAACTCCGCTGCAGGGATACCTGCGTCAATCAGGTATCGCTCCACCCGGCGGCTTCGCTCCTGTGCCAAGCGCTCAAACTCCTCCCGCAACATGATCGGCGGGTACCGATAGAAATCAGCAAGCCTTCTGCGATTGCCATTCAGCCCCAGTGTAGAGTTCGGGTATAGGGCATTCCAGTCCCTGGCATTGGCGATGCCACAAATACCCGGGCGTGCCTCCGGGTGCTTATGTAATTTGACCACCATCTGCTGCAACTGCGCTAGGGCCAGATTACTCAAGTGCGCACTGCCGGGGGCAAACTCTATAGAATCGAAAGACTTAGCGCGAAAGCGACCCCAGGCCAGCTTGGCCAGAAGGTAAATCCCGTAAGGTGTAAAATAACTGAACAGGGCATCCATGATGGCTTTTTGCAGCACGTCACTGAAGACATAGCTCAATGAAAATTTCGGATCGCGGATATCTCCGGTTACCGGCATACTGAATTTTACATTCCCCTGGCCATCCTTTAGAAGCCACAGAGCCACATTCAGGGGAATCATTCTGGATTTGACCGGCAACTGGTCATCTTCGCGTACACGCCGGATTTTAATTTTCTCCAGTTTTATCTCCGCAAGGGCATTTATCTGGTTGTCATGAATCCGGATATCCATCACTGCATCCATTTGGCCCTGCAATATCTTGTACCCAAGCAGCCTGGCCATATAGGGTGTGGCCGGTATCAGATTGACATTATCGAGATAGCTTGTCAGCTGGGCATCCCATCTGCGCCCACCCAGGTAGTCGACGGTACCACTTAGTTGTAATTCCCCAAATCCACCAGGCCTGCCATTTGCCACCACTATTGAGGGTGGGTGCTCCCCGAGATTGCTGATATCACTGACATTCAGGTTGATATCCCGAATCGGTAAACGCGCCCGGAATTCACCCCGGCGATCCACCCAGGTAAAGGTGCCATGCCTCAGGAAGATATCGCCAATATGATAGAGAAAAGGGGAAGCGGCATTCTTCCTAAGGTGGATTTTATCGCCCTCATCCAGCCCTCGAAGTTCGGAGATCTGCTGCGCGAGGGGGAATTCGCCGTAACTGTTGCGCACAAGGATCAGTCGCGGACGTAAAAAATCGACAGAAGCTATATTCAGCAGTCCGCGGTGGCGATCATAATGCAGGGCCCCGACCTGCAAAGATCTGAAATCCCCGGTCCAGCTGTGGCGATCATAGTCCGGTGTGGTTTTTTCCCTTGGAAAAAAATGAAAATGGATAGCTTCGAGCCAATCAAAGCGCCACTCCCTCTTATTGGCAAGAAACCGGGACAAGTGAATACTCTCTCCTTCCGCCAAAAGCCTGCCCTTGCGGGAAAACAATTGAATTTCATAACCATTCAGCACAGTAATCGACAGTCCATCCCCAGCCCTAAACTGTCCTTCCAGTTCGAGCGTTCCCAATGCAAAACAGTGATTTCCCGTTTTAAAATAACTGTGGAGTATACAACTGGATAGTTGCTGTATATGCAGCTGCTGTGCAGCAATCTGGCCAGAACCAAAGCGCAGCTTAGCGACCAACAGTTTTTCCACCTGTAACAGTTTTGCCGGTAAATCCCTCGGCAAATTCGCCGCACTCAGACGCACGTCATCAACGCGAATATCCGAGAACACGGCACCTCCTCCCTCCGGCAAGCCCAACCGCTCAACCCCGCCCAGACTGAGTGGACCCACCCGATAGCAGGGAGCGAGGTGCGAGTCTCGAAACAATCCGGCTGGCAGACAACCGCTCGCAGCCCCTGCCTGAAGCAGGAATGCCCCTCCCACAGAGAGGTTATCCAATTGAAAACGGGTTATCCGCAGAGGCTCTCTGTCCCTCTGCGCCAAAGAAAGACCCACCAGCTCCAGTGAACCGTCAATCGCAAGCGGTTTGATCAGGGAAAGGGTTTGCGCGCTGGCAATCGTCAACTGATCGAGCCCATAACAGCGTTGAGTATCCCCCGGCCCAGCCCGCTCAAGCAGTTCGACGCTGACCGTTTTGCCGGATTCCGGTGTGCATACACGGGTATTGAATATCCGCAGACCCGTCACAGAGAAGTGAACGCCTCTTTTCCAGATAAAGCGCTGCCAATCCAGTTGCTGCAAGCCCGCCTGCAAGTAGTCACCCTCTTTCTGCCAGAAAGCGATTGGCCGGCTTTTCACTGGCCCCAGAGACACGCGAGCCACACCCGGCTTGAGTCCGATCCGAGTCGGGTCTCCACGAAATTCCAGTTGGGGTGTTTCAATGCAGTCCGCCAGCGGTACCCCGCCCAGTCTTTGGCGCATCAGGGTGTTAAGGCCGCAAAAAAGAATATTGTCAACCTGCAAGTTATAGAGGTCGAGGGTATCGGGGGAAAACGCCATCCGCTCTATGGACAATTTTTCAAATTGCCAGAGCGGCTCTGTCTGGGCCGCGGTTTTTAACTCCGTTTCACCCACTGAAACACCACTGTTTCCAACGGCATTGAGATTCCGGCTCAACAGACAGCGCGGCAGTTTTTTCGGGTAGCGGACCCTGTGTGGCAGGCAGGCAAAAACTGATTCCACCGACCATTTCTCCATTTTCACACTGGAGGTTTCGGCTCCGTTGCGGGACCAGAATAAAGCAAGCACCGGTATCGAGAGTTGTTGAATATCCAAATTTGCTATATCACCCGGCTCCAATAGCTGCAGTTGCGCGAGTTGGGAACCATCCAGGTTCACAGCTACCCGCGCAGGCCCCACCTGCAGATTGAACTTTTCCCCCAGTTGCAATTTTTGTAAAATCACACAGTGGATATTAAGGGGGGACATTCCCTCAGTAGCCGGCAGGCAGGCATTCAGGGCATCCAGGGAGACATTCGGCAGAGCGATATAACTGCTGCCGAGAGGGGGTAAGGTATGGCGTATTCTGGCGCTGGGCAGCGTTAGGCTGGACAAGCGCAAAAGAGACTCGCCCTGCGCCGTGCTTGCCAAGGCGCGCTCAACAGACAACCCTGCAGCGGCGATATCCAGTCCGTCCTGCCAGGCGATCAGCAGCGGGCGTTCCTGGCGCAACTCGCGCAGGTCAAAACAGACCGGCATTCGCTCGGGTGCCGGTGATGCCCGGTAGATGAGCCTCGCCCAGCTGCCCGGCAGGCAACCATCCAACCGCTGCAGGAAATTCCTTTGCAACCTGAAATTGGGCGCATCAATAGAAACCGGGGCTGTCTCTTCGCTCCCAGGCTCCAAGCCTTCGGCTTGGGCATCCAAACGGCCTTTTTCCTTGCCGTAATCTTCCTGGGCTGCCGCCGGTGTACCCGGCACCTGGCCTGCATCCGCCCAGGGGCTCGCTACCGCTGTGCGCCGGTAATACCCCTCGCCAATATCAAGCTTCTGCAGTAAAAGCCCTTTGTTGCCCTCGACCGAATCACTCAACTTCAATCGCTGCAGCTGTAACTGACCAAAAATGGCATAGGCATCTGCCCCGTGTTGCCAGGCGAAATTGCCGCGCCCGTCGAGGTTATTCAACTCAGCGCATAGGGATTGCCAGCCCTTGGGCAGTAAACCTTTCAAAAGACAGCCGGAGAGGGACTGCAGGGTGAAATCCGAAATGGAGAGGGGGGTACCGGCAGCCAGGGTATCAAGACTGTGCCATTTCAATTTTTGCAGTTGTAGCTGCTCCTCCCCCAGACCTTCCAGCCTGAAGTGCGCGAGACTGAGCAAGCCACTGGCAAACCCCCAAGGCACCTTTTTTGCAATCGAGCCAAACCGCACTGCCACGCTTTCGTCACCGAGCAGACCGGCCAGGCGCACGCAGTGATCCGGCCTTTGCCACAGTGCGCCGGCAACACAGCCGTTGGCGTTGTCAATCCGCAGACTGGCTACCGACAGAATGCGACTGACAATATCGAATTCGAGCGGACCGAAAACGGCCTGTTGTACCGTTAACGGGTTATTGCGTGGTCGAACCATATCCAGATAGTGCATCTGCTGCACACGGCTGGGCCCGGTGGTTATCTTGAGGCGGTGGCGCCAGTCAAAGGTGGTAGCTTCAGGCAATTGCAGGGTCTTGGCGCGAAAACAAAAATGATGATTGGTGTTGCGCAAATCCCGGGGGCACCAGTCGAAGTCGGTAGCGCCTGCCTGGCGCCAGTGCAGACGCTTGATCGAGCGATCATAATCGAATGCATTCATGGCGATGGTCCCGGCTCGCCAGTCCTGCCAGCGCTGATCACTGCGCCGTAGCAATATCTCCTCACCGCGCGCACGGTGCCAATGCGCAAACCCTGTAAGGCCAAAGCCGAATTTCAGGTCGCCCTCGGCGGACAGATGGCGCGCAGCCGCACAGTGCCCGATCAGCCGCTGCAAGCCGCTCAAGGCATCGGCCCATTGTTGTGGCGGGCAGCTGGCAAAAAATGCCACTTGGAAAGATTCGGCGGTTGTGCGCAGACTGGGCCAGCGAAAATTTCCGCCATCCAAAGACAGGTGCGCCAGAGTGGTATTGTATTCCGGCGCCCCTTTTATTTTTGCCAGCAACTCGTGCAGTTGGATTTCCGCGGCGTCAATCGTCACTTTGAGAGGCGCCTCTCCCTTGCGCCATAACGCCAAGCGGAAATCCCGTGCGTACATATTGCCAATATGGGCACAGGTCGGCGCCGTCCATGCCGGGCGGTACCGATAGCAGATTTTGCTGTCTTGTACCTTTGCCCTGCCGATAGCCAGATGGAAATCGCGATCCCTGGATTTGCCCCGGCCCAGATTCCAGCCCCCCACCTCCCAGACCTGTTGTAATGCATCCTGGGTGGATTGCAAATCCAGGTAGGCACCGCTGACCGAGGCGTGCGCCAATTGCACACGCCCTCGCAACAGTTGCCACCAACTGTAATCCAACATCACTTCGCGCGCAGAGAACCCCCGCCCTTCGCTGTTGAAGGCGCGCGCACCCACAACGATAACGCGCAAATCCAGCGGGGATACCCGTAGATAATCGGCGTGAAAGTCCAGGCCCCGCTGCACAAGCCACGCAGTGGTCTTATCCCGCACAAGACCCGAAGCCGCAATCGACAGGCCCTCCACCAGCAATAATCCGCCAATCAGCCACCACAGGAGACAGGTAAAAAAGGTGTTTTTTTGAATGGGCTCTGGTGGCATTGAAAAATAGCGCCCCTCAGTCAATAAAGCGCAAGCGGCAACGAGGGCCAAACCCATAAAGTAAAGACCAGCACCTGTGTATTGTTTTACCCTGGCGCTACGATTCACGATAATAGTGTGCTGAGTCGCGCTATGGGTCGCGTTCGGCGCTGTGCTGTCTACTATTTATCCAGAAATGTCGTCGCGCAGCGGGAAATTATAGCTGGCGGGTAATTGTTTGACGGCAAGCACCATGCCATCAAGTTGTCAGCGAGTGAAAATGCAGAAGTACCCGAATTACCAGGATATCGTTCTGGTTGGCGGCGGCCACGCCCACGCCATTGTATTACAGATGTGGGCGATGAATCCGCTGCCAGGCGCACGCCTGACACTGGTTTCCCCTCAGGTCCAAACTGCCTACTCGGGCATGTTGCCGGGTTTGGTGGCGGGCCACTACGCCCTGGACGATACCCATATTGACCTGGCGCGTCTCTGCCGCGCTGCCAGCGCACGTTTTGTGCAGGCATGCGCCCACCAAATTGACCCCGTGTCGCGCAAAGTCTCATTGCTGGGACGCCCGCCGCTGGAGTACGACCTGCTCTCCCTGGATGTCGGTGCGACCCCGGCGCGGGAACTGCCCGGCTCCGAGCTGGCGATGCCCATCAAGCCCATCGGGCACTTTTTCCGTTTCTGGCAAAAGCTGCAGGAGCAGGTGCAGAAAACCCATGCCCCCCTCAAGCTCGGCGTAGTGGGCGGCGGCGCCGGGGGCTGTGAACTGGTCATGGCCATGGCGCATGCGCTGGGGGAACAAGTGCTTTGCGGGCAGGTGGAGATCCACCTGATCCACGCAGGGGACAAAATACCCCAGGACTATCCGGCGCTTGCGCGCAAGTTGACCATGCGCGAGTTAGACAGACTCGGAGTGCATCTGCACCGCCACTGGCCGGTGGCGGAAATTACCGAGCTGGGTGTGCGCAACGACCGCGGGGAATTGCTAGAGCTGGATCGGGTACTGCTCTCCACCAACGCCTGCGCCCCCCCCTGGCTGGCAGACTCCAGGCTGGCACTGGATGAAAAGGGGTTTGTCCTGGTGGACTGCAAGTTGCGCGCCCAGGGGCGCCAGGAGGTCTTCGCCAGCGGCGATGTGGCCAGCTTCTCCGCACAACCGCTGCCGAAGGCCGGTGTATACGCTGTGCGTCAAGGCCCCATCCTGTTCCACAATTTGCGCGCCACGCTTACCGGGCAACCACTGAAGGTCTACCGCCCGCAGAAGCGCTTCCTCAGCCTGCTCTCCTGTGGTGGCAAGCGCGCTATCGCTGTGCGCAACAGTATCGCTGCAGCCGGCGATCTCCTGTGGCGCTGGAAAGACCATATAGACCGCAGTTTTATGCGGCGCTTTAGCGACCTGTCGGTGGCCGCGGAGGAAATGTCGGAAGCGCAACCGCGCGAAGTGCTGACGCAGCGCGCTGGAATTTCATTGTCGGGTATGCGCTGCAATGGCTGCGGGGCGAAAGTGGGTTCCGAAGTCTTGCGCCGGGCCCTGGAAAAACTACCGGTACAACAATCTGACTATTTACTGCGCGGCGTGGGCGACGATGCCGCAGTCCTGGATCTGCCCGCAACACAACTGCTGGTGCAAAGCTCGGACCAACTGCGCGCACCTGTGGCGGATCCCTGGCTATTTGGACGTATCGCAGCCCAACACGCACTGTCGGACCTCTTTGCCATGCACGCCCGCCCGGTGAGTGCGCAGGCCCTGGTGACCCTGCCCACGGCGGCGGCAGAAATTACCCAGCGCGACTTGCAGCAATTACTGGCCGGTGCCATTTTTGAGCTCAACCGCCACAACTGCGCCCTGTCCGGGGGACATACTGCCGAGGGGGCGGAAATGCAGTTGGGGTTCACTGTCAACGGGCTGGCCGAGCGGGATCAGTTATTGGAAAAAAGCGGCGCCCGCGCCGGGGACTGCCTGATTTTGAGCAAACCCTTGGGGGTGGGTACCATTCTCGCCGCCGAGGGCATGGGGGAGGCCCAGGGGCGCTGGCTGCAAAAAGCGCTGGACTGCATGCTGCAAAGCAACGCCGGCGCCGCCGAGATTTTCGCGCAAAACAGCGCCAACGCCCTCACCGATGTCACTGGCTTCGGACTGCTCGGACACCTATTGGAGATGCTCAGTGCAGACGGTCTCAGCGCCTCTCTGATTGCCGAGCGCCTGCCGCTGATTCCTGGAGCCGCGTTCTGTATTGAACGGGGCTGGCTTTCCAGTCTGCAACCGCAAAACGCCAGCGCCTATGCCTTTGTGGAAAATCCACAGGAGTGGCAGTCCCTGCCCCACTGGGCGCTGCTCACAGATCCACAGACTTGCGGTGGCCTGCTCGCTGCGATACCCGAGGGCAGTGCGGAGACCTGTGTCGATGCGCTGCTGCAAAGTGGCTGCGTCCAGGCATCGATTATCGGTGCGATCTCCCACTCAAGCCGGGCGCAATCCCGGGTGCGCCTGTACAGGGATGGAGATTGGCGCCAGCTAACCGCCCGGGACAACGAGGCGGAACAAAGTCAGGTTTGAGTTGCCACCGGCATTGAGACGGGAGATACTGGCGTAAAAATAAACGCTGGCAAGTTAAAGTGACAGCGAAAAGGTCTTCACAGCGTGGGGGAGTCGGCTTTCATAGCAATCGACAGGAAGACCACCCACCATGAAAAACATTGTGATTGTCGGCGGCGGCGCCAGTGGCCTGCAACTGGCCACAAGACTCGGGCACTATTTCAACCCCACCCCCCGGTTGTGGCGACGGCGCAAGCCGCCCCTAGCTTGCGTCACTCTGGTTGATAAAGAGCGTACCCATATCTGGAAACCCCTCCTCCACCAAATCGCGGCTGGCGCGTTGGACGCCAATATGGCTGCTCTCAACTATCAGGTCCACGCCCGCGCCAATGGCTACGAATTCCAACTGGGCAGCTTGCAATCCCTGGACCGCAAACGCCGAACCGTTGAGCTCAGTGCAATACTGGATAACAGAGGCAATCCGCTGGTACCGGCGCGCAAACTGGAATACGACTACCTGGTGCTCTGTATTGGCAGCCTGGGCAATGATTTCAATATCCCCGGCGTGTACGAGCACTGCGTGTTTCTCGACAGTAGCGAGCAGGCGCAAAAATTCCACCAGCAACTGCTGGACCATTTCCTGTGCCTGGAAACCCATGTGGAAGAAAAACTGCAAATTGCCATTGTCGGTGGCGGTGCCACTGGCGTGGAACTCTCCGCAGAACTGGTGGATGCGGGCAGGCAGATGGGACATTACGGCCGCATTCCTGCGGATGCCATCGAGGTCACTGTGATTGAAGCTGGGCCGCACCTGTTGCCCGCCCTGCCCCCGCGGTTGGGCGACAATGCCGAGCGCGAATTGGGCAAACTGGGTGTTCGGGTGCTGACAGGCTGTAGTATTGCCCGTGCCAATGCCACCGGCCTGACCACCCGCGATGGCGAGGAAATTCCTGCAGCCATCCGCGTCTGGGCCGCCGGAGTCAAGGCACCGGAGTTTCTCACCCGGCTGGATGGCCTTGCCACCAACCATCTCAACCAGATACAGGTGAAAACCACACTGCAAACCCAAAGCGATGCGCATATCTTCGCGATGGGCGACTGTGCCAGTTGTATCGATGGCCACGAACAGCGAGTGCCGCCCCGCGCGCAGGCTGCCCAGCAGATGGCAACGCTGGTCGCAGACAACCTCATCGCCCTGGCAGAAGACAAACCCCTGGAGCACTTTTACTACCGCGACCGCGGTTCTCTGGTTTCCCTGAGCAAGTTCACAGCAGTGGGCAACCTGATGGGTGCACTGGTGAAGGGCAGCCTCACCGTAGAGGGGCGCATTGCGGGCTTTGCCTACCGCGCGCTCTACCGAATGCACTTGGCGGCAATACACGGCTGGCCCAAAGCCATGTTGCTTTACCTGGTCGGCCAGGCGAACCGGGCAGTGAGCCCCCATTTAAAGCTGCACTAGTTAGCGCTAAACCCAGACCACTCAACAGGACATTGTTACAGGGATGTACCGCCCAACTCGAACACCGTAAAATTTCCGGGAGTTCCTGACTGCGCCAGCGAGAAACACAAAATGCAGTATCAACGTATTGTGGTATTGACCGGGGCCGGTATTTCCGCAGAGTCGGGCATCCGCACTTTTCGCGGGGCCGATGGCCTGTGGGAAAACCACCGTCTGGAGGACGTGGCAACGCCCGAGGCATTCGCGCGCAACCCACAGCTAGTGCAACGCTTTTACAACGCGCGCCGCAAACAGCTTCTGTCCACACACATTGCCCCCAACGCCGCCCACCACGCACTGGCAGAACTGGAAAGGAGGTTTGGGGGTGAATTTTTACTGGTTACGCAAAATATAGATGACCTGCACGAGCGGGCCGGCAGCCATCACTTGATTCATATGCACGGGGAGCTGCGTAAAGCACGCTGCAGTACCAGCGGCGCGCTGTTTTCCATCGACGGCGATCTGAAGACAACAGATAATTGTCGCTGCTGTAACCGCAGTGGCACCCTGCGTCCCCATGTCGTCTGGTTTGGGGAAATGCCCCTGCAAATGGACACCATCTACGACGCCCTGAGCCGCTGCGACCTGTTTATCAGTATCGGCACCTCGGGCAATGTCTATCCCGCAGCCGGTTTCGTGGAATGCGCGAACCAGGCGGGCGCGCACAGCGTGGAGCTCAATCTTGAGCGCAGCAATGTGGGAGACACCTTTGCCGAACACCGCCAGGGGCCCGCATCAAAAGTTGTCGACACCTATGTGCACGAACTGCTGGGTTAGATCCCGACCAGGATTTCTTGCCCGTTGCATCGCTCTCCGGCTCATCAGCGAGCACCCTGCCCTTCTCGGCGCCGTTACACTGTAGCAGGGTGATCACTTTCCCCGCAGACGCGGATAACAATACAGAGATGATCGCACCCATTCGCCGCCCCGATCGGTTCGCCCTGTTCACCACCGAGCAGCGCTAACCCGGATTTTGCACTACTTCAGATACAAAAGCGGCGGAAAGCCTTATCATTGCTGGGGTTAAAAAAGTCCAATAAGAACTTCCGTAGTGCCAAAATGCTACCAGCCTGAACTCAGTTTTTCATCTCTTGCCGCCGCAAAATTACCGCAGATTTCACTGGCGGCAATTTGACCTCCAATGCCGGCCTGCTACTCCTGAGAGAACGCGACCGCCGCCTGGGCTTGGCTCGCTCCGTCGCGGGTGTTGTCCATGATCCGCGAGATTCTGCCCGGGTTGAATACAGCACGGAACAACTGGTGCAACAGAGACTGCTGGCAATTGCTGCTGACTTTGAAGATCTGAACAATCACGACCAGTTAAGCTTCGATTCCGCGTTCTAGGCCGGTTGCCAAGGCCAGAAAACACTCGCAAGCACCGCTATCCTGTGTCGCTTTGAGCAGCAGCATCGCTCCGTAGCGGCCAACTTGCACAAGGTTGGTGCTCTTTGACCAGTTCGTGGCTCGCCATAAGAAACCGCCCAATCGCCTGACCAAAATTGCCGCTGTGGTCATCAAGAACACACGCCGCCTGCGCTTTCTGTTACCAACAGTGATGCCGGACAGAGAAATCTTCTGCGCTCTGGTATCCCGTCTGGTGCCGACGTAGTCCGAAATTGTGCTATTTCTGACACAGAAAACAATGGGGTAAGGAGTATTTGTACCCGAAAAAACTGGACCGACTTAAACTTGATCAAAGAATGCAAATGACAACTAGTCTTCACGCTGCTCAAGCGGTACACTGGCTATCAAAATAATATTCTGGCCAGGCCAGCTTGTTGATGCAAAATCCTGATTGAAAATTATAATCACCAGCAGCCCGGTTATCAAGCTCTCCTACAGAGGATTTTCATCTCATTAGTTCGTATCCATGCTGGGCGCATACAAATTTAGGCAAGGAACACCGTAAACTGCGCCCATGTTAAAAGCGCTATATGCATCTACACTTAATCAAGTTAAGAGTAATAAAGATGTATACTTTCAAAGAATATTTAATATATGAAGTTTTGAAACCAAAAAATAAATTTTCCTGGACAAAAGTCATAAAAAGAATACAAACAAACAGGGAAGCCAATTATATTTTTTGGTATCGTGCAGCGTATGTTTTATATCGAAAAAATAATTTTTTAGCAAAAAAATTATCAAAAAGAATAAACAAGAAAATAAGATTTAAGTATTGCTGTGATCTTCATAGAGAAAGCAATATAGATATTGGGTTTCGTATTGGTCATTTGTCTGGAATAGTTATCAACCCCAAGACAAAGATTGGCAAGAATTGTACAATTCGACAAAACACAACAATAGGAACGATAAAAGATGAAAACTCAGAAGGTGTTGTAATCGGTGATAATGTAAACATTGGAGCAAATAGCTGCATCATTGGTGATGGCATACGCATTGGTGATAATGTCACATTAGGAGCAATGAGCTTCGTAAATAAGGATATAGAATCAAATACAACTTACATTACAAAAAGAGAATCAATAAAAAAACAAAAACAGATAGCACGTGCATAACAAAAAACTCTAGCGGATTCCTTCAGCACTTTAGCAAAGCCACGGATGAGCAGGTTCGATTTGTTGTGGATCGATTGAACAGCAGGCCATAAGCAAGCAGAGGCGATCAATCGCGAAATACGTTATTCTTGGGACAGCAAAATGCTTTGCTCGCTGCATAAGAAAATTGTCGTTATTGCTGAAAGCCAGGCCAGAGTCAAGCACCCAGGAAAAGCGGTTTTATATCAGCAAAGATCGCGGTGGCTGTCAGGCATTCCGTGCTCAGTGAATGATACAGTCGCTCTATTTTTAGAGCGCACAGTCAACCCATGCACCGCTGGTGACGATACGTTCCAGCAACACCTTCCGCAGGATTTTCAATTTAGCGATTGATACTGAAAAGGGGAAATTCTGTTGTTGGCAATACAATTAAATATACTGTAGCTGATGGTTCGCTTGTTGAGATTTAGCACTGCTTTTTAAGGCTCTCCCTTTTAAAAAACTATGCAGGTCATTGAGATGATTTCTTTAGGTTCCTATTTATCATTACACAGTCAACTTCAATAATTGAATGTCCGCCATTTTCTTTGGATACAGGAAACAAGCCTGAAACTTCAAATCCATGTTTGCGATAAATATTCAAGCTTTCTGTGATGTCAGGCATGTTTTTGTAAATTTTCTTCAGGGCCATTTCAGATTGAAAGGTGGAGATATTTTTAATATTTTCTTCCCCACCCACAAAGACCTCGATATCAAATCCCTGAGTATCTAATTTTAAATGGATTTTGGGTTGTATGGACCCGCTGAAGGTTTCTTCGATAAATTTGTCCAGGGTTGATAGTTTGACTATTTCTGAGCTGCCAGTTTTTCCTCTTTCTTTAAGATAGTAGTCGCTGTACTCATGAAACGAGGAGAAGACATTATCAATATTGATCCTTAGCTCTCCACTTTCTCTTCCCAGGGCATAATTATAGGAAAACCAACTTTTGTCATCTTTGCTCGCTTCAGTTAGTTCTTTATAGTACATTCTGACGGGCTCAAATGAGTGTATTTTCCCTTTAAAACCAATGGAGCGTAGCAATTTTCCATACTGCCCCCTGTTTGCGCCAACATCCAGAACAGTATCAATTTGAAAATCGGAGAAAATTTTTTGCAGATGCCATTGTATTTTTAGAGTCTTCCCTTTTTTTACTATGTCATAGCCAAATAAATTGGCTATAGGTCTAAACAAATTCATAGTTCAATGGCATTTGGTTAAGGCTTAGCAGTTCTGACTTACCCCGTAACCTGCTGAAAAATATGAAGAAAGTTGGCCAAAAATGGTAATATGTTTTTTAACAATGAACACATCAACCAATTCTAGAACCAATCATCATGGACAACCCTAACCTCATCGTGAAACAGAGACAACCGTGTATTGAACGCCAAACCCAAGCAATGGATGTCAATTGAGTTTACAAACTACTGCAAAGCCAGAAGTTGAAGGGTATTGTCGAGGATCATCTTCCGGAATATCGGCAATGGCCATACCCACTAACCTTGACCTTGCCAATGGTTCCAGGGCAGGTAATGGGCGCAGTTATGATCACCGCTAGCTCGGCGAGCAGGCTCTCTCTAGAAGGGGGGCTTTCACCGCATTGGCTCATACCCATGCTGGGCATACATATGACATATCCATGACCGCTTCTGGCGGCCATGAATTTAATCAAATCTGGAGAAGTCCGCAGGCCGTTTTTCCATAAAGGCGGTTGCAGCCTCTTTAAATTCCTCGGAAGCCAGGCGCTCCTTGAAGTGGCGGCCCTCATTCTGGATAAATTCCAGGCCTTTTTCCTCGGTGGCTTGGCGCAGTAGTTGCTTGGTCAAACGCACTGCCGCCGGCGCCTTCGCTGCCAGTTCAGCAGCGGCTTCGCGGGCGCGCACAATTGCCTGTTCGGGCTCTACCGCAGCGTTACAAATACCAATGTCCACCGCGTCCTCTGCCGAGAATTTCTTGCCGAGCAGCAGCAGTTCCGAGGCCCTGGCATGGCCTGCGATACGGGGCAACAGGTAACTGGAACCGTACTCCGGACACAATCCCAGGTTCACAAAAGGCATCTGGAACATGGCGTCGTGTCCGGCGAAAGATAAATCACAGTGCAACAGCATAGTGGTGCCGATCCCCACTGCCGGGCCGTTTATCGCTGCAACAACCGGCTTGGGAAAATTGTACAGCGCGCCCATAAACTGATAAACCGGAGACGCTTCCCCCTCTGCAGAGCCCCCGAGGAAATCCATCAGGTCATTGCCACTGGTGAAGTTGCCCCCGGCACCGGTGATGATAACCACACGAATATCTCTGTTGTCGGCCGCACGGTTAAGCAACTCCGCCATGGCGGCATACATGGCCGTAGTCAGGGCATTCTTGCGCTTCGGACGATTGAGGGTGATTTCCAGTATATGATCGCTGACCTGAGCCTGAATTTCCTCACATGCGCTTTGCATATTGTTCTCCGGGTTTGGAATCCATTGGGGCTGGCTGGCAGCCTTTCAGACTGGCCTGGTACAAAGCTGTTTACGCCAACAACCCCTCTTTTTGGCGCTATGCCGGGCCAATAACGGCGAGCCACCTGTTCAGGGGATTCATATTACCGGCTGCGCCCGCGTAAGCGAGTTCATAAACAACCACATTCGTTGACGGGAAGAACCCGGCAACCACTGGCCGCCGGGTAACTTGGCTGGCACCTGGAAAATCGCTGCCATTAAGACCTCAGCGCAGAATCCCTTCGCAGAGGCTGGCACATGCAGTGGACACCGCCTCCACCGGGGGTAATCATGGAGATATCCGGATCGATCACCTGGAGGCCGTGGGCGCGGCACTTGTCAGCCAGACCGGTATTGGCCCTGGGCAGCATCACCCGGTCATTGCCTAGGGCCACCACATTGACCCCCAGCTCCAGCACTTGCGGGAAAGGAATATCGATAATTTCAATATTGCGGCTTTTGAACCATTGCACCAACTCCGGCTCTACCGCATCGACACAGACAGCCGCCAGCTTTTCCGCCAGCATCGCCACCATCACGTCGATATGCAGGAAGAAGGGATCAAACTGGTAACCCTTCACTTCCCAACCCTCTTTTTCCACCCAGCCCTGCATTTGTTGAAAGCCCAGGGGGCTGGTGCGCTCGCCGGAGTATCCGCACAGGATCACGCCCGGTTCCAGCACCATAAAATCACCGCCCTCAAGGGAGCCTGCGGTAATCACATCGTAGATGGGGATATCCAGTTCGGCATACTGCTTGACGATGGGAACCCACTCACCGCGGCGCCAGGGACTGTACATCTGTGTCACGATAGGACCCCAGGGAGTCATCACTGAAGAATCGCGCCCATAGATCTGGTAGGGCAGGCTGCTATCAGCCGGGATCAGGTGGGTGTTCACCCCCGCATGACGATAAGCATCCAGCATCTCTGCATGTTGAGCTTTTGCCACCTTGTGATCGAACTGCATGCCCAATCGCGCGGCGCGGCGGGCACTGGCATTGCCGGTGCGCCAGCTGAAGTTATCCACAGGCCCGATAAGAACATCACGCAGCACACCGTATTCGGAATCCATGCCCCAGTGGGTAAGCGCAGTGGTACCGCCGTTATCCTTGCGGTATTTCAGGGTAAATTCACGCATCTGGTCCATCCAACTATCTTATGGCGGGCCACTGACAGCAGGTGCCAGAAACCCTTTCTCTTGCTTCAATTTTTTCCCAGCTCAGGCCAGCTCAGCACTTGCGAGCATCGCCTGCAACAATACATTGCAGCCAGCTTCAAGGTGCCCTGGCTCTGCGGACTCAGCCTCATTGTGAGAAAGCCCCCCGGCACAGGGGACAAAAATCATGGAGACCGGAGCAACTCTGGAAACATAGACTGCGTCGTGGCCGGCACCGGAAACCATGCGGCGATGGCTGTAACCCAAACGTTCTACCGCACTGTGTACCGCTTCAATACAGCCCTTATCAAAGGCCACTGGTGGTGAGTACCACTCTTCACGCACATCGATGGTGACGCCAGTGGCTTCCTGGACCTGCTCCGCCAGCCGGTAAAGGGTACGGTGCAGATGCGCCAAGCCCTCCGTCGTGGGATGGCGCAAGTCCAGAGCCAGTACCACCGTTTCCGGCACAGTATTGCGGCTGCCCGGCTCGGCACGCAGATCGCCGCAAGTGATTCTGGCATCCTCAGAGTAAGCCTTCACTTCGGCATATAGCTTCTCACAAAGCCCGGCCAGAGCCTGTACCGGATCGCGGCGATCCTCCATGGGCGTGGGACCGGCATGACAGGGCGTGCCGGAGAAGGTGACATCGTACCAGCGGATACCCTGTACCCCGGTCACCACTCCAATCACCTGATTCTGCTTTTCCAGAACCGGTCCCTGCTCGATATGGGCCTCAAAAGCCGCCTTGATCGGGCCGGGCTGGGCCGGCTCTGATCCCAGGTAACCGATACGCGCCAATTCCTGCCCGATATTTTTGTCGGCTTTGTCTTTACGGCTGTGGCCGTACTCAAGGCTGAATTCCCCTGCCCATACCCCGGAGCCCACCATTGCCGGGGAAAAACGTGCCCCTTCCTCATTGGTCCACACTACCAATTCCAACGGCGCCCTGGTCCTGATCCCTCTTTCCTCCAGGGTACGCAGCACCTCCAAACCCGCCAGCACGCCATACACACCATCGAACTTACCACCGGTAGGCTGGGTATCCAGGTGTGACCCTGTCATGACTGCGGGCAGGTTGTTGTCGACCCCGGGGCGTCGGGCAAAGAGATTACCCATACGATCCACACGGATCTCACAACCGATCTCCCGGCACCAGCGCACAAACAGGTCGCGCCCCTCGCGATCCTCATCGGTGAGTGCCTGGCGGTTGCAACCCCCGGCCGGAGTCGCGCCAATTTCAGCCATTGCCATCAGACTGCGCCACAGACGATTACCATCAACGCGCAGTTGTTGTACGGGGTTTTCCATGTAAAGAACTCCGAACTGAGTATTGCGCAATATACTAATCAATCTGCCGAAATTTTTGTTTTGATCCGGACTGATGAAAGAGCGCATTATTTCGTGATTGATCAAAACCTGACCAGGAAGCAATCCACATGCCCCTTACCTATAGCACTTACCTTAAGATAGATGCACTTTTGCAGTGCCAAAATCCGCTTTCAGAGGGCCCGGAACACGACGAGTTGCTGTTTATTGTGATTCACCAAAGCTATGAGCTTTGGTTCAAACAAATGCTCCATGAACTGGATTACCTGATGCGTCTGTTCAATACCGGTGAGCGCAACCGCGCCCTGCATACCCTCAAGCGGGTGGATACCATTTACCGCACCCTGATCCAGCAGGTGGATATCCTCGAGACTCTGACCCCACTCGAATTCCTCTCATTTCGGGACCGCCTATCCAACGCCAGCGGTTTCCAGTCTTTTCAGTTCCGTGAACTGGAGTTCCTGTATGGCGCCAAGGACCCAAAGAAGCTGGAAAACTATGCACCGGGTTGCGAACACTACCGCCGGCTACAATTACGCCTGGCGTCCCCGACGCTCTGGGATACTTTCCTAAGATTCCTGGTTCATGAGGGACATCAAGTACCAAAAAGTGTGCTGGAAAGGGATGTCAGCCAGGTTGCGGAACCTTCTCCAACGGTGCAGAAAATACTGATTGATATCTACCGCAATGACCCCCTGGTAAGCGAGATCTGCGAGGCTCTGGTGGATATCGACACCTCCCTGCAGCAGTGGCGCTACCGCCATGTGAAGATGGTGGAGCGCACCATTGGCAACAAAAGCGGTACCGGAGGCTCCAGTGGCGTTGGCTATCTGCAGGGTACCCTGTTCAAGACGGTGTTTCCCGATTTGTGGGCTATCCGTTCGGAATTCTGACCGCCATAGCGGCCAGAACCGGGGATCGGTCCGCTTGGGCTAAAATAGGCAGGGACTGCCAAACCCTCCGGAATACCGACCAAAAGGGATGTATTTGCAGGAAAAGCCGACCCTTATCATGGGTCGGCACTACTGTGAGACACAAAAAAACCAGCGGATCGCTGGCTTTTCTGACTCAGTGCAAAGCGCACTTATTCATCGGAAGGGACCAGGGACACCTGTATGCCCGGGTTTACCTCCTTGGCTGCATCCGCGATCTGCACGTAGGTATCCGCACTGGACTTGTTGTGCGCACGCACAATCACAATGGCCTGGGGGTTCTCGGCGTACAACTGGGCAATACGGGCGCGCACGGCACGGGTATCAATACGGCTGCCGCCCAAGGTGATCTCGTCATTGGCATCCACCATCAGCAGGATGTTCTTATTCTCATCATCAGATTTCTGATTGGTCTCATTCGGATCCGGCACATTGACATCCAACACCTTCTCTTTCACAAAGGATGCCGTCACAATAAAGAAGATCAGCATGATAAATACAACGTCCAGCATGGGCGTCAGGTCGATATCCGCCTTTTCTTCTTCTACCGCCTTTCCGCGTCTTCTACTCATAAAACACCGTGCAGTTATCAAATACCAAGGGCGCCGGCTTAACCGGTCTGATCAGGAGGGCAAGATTGCCGCGAATTGGCAAGCATTGCAAGCACAACCTATTACCCAGAGAAATAACTATTTTAAATCAATGGGTTATAAAAGAAAACTACACTATTAGGTTGTTTTTTGAGCAAAAGATCCGACTAGCGTTCACTCAAGTAATGCTGGTAATCCGGTACCTCCCGGTCAAAGGACTGCTCCATCAGGGCAGACTGCACCATCATATCGGCACTGCTCGAATTACAGGCCACGGGAATATTCCAGGCCGCTGCAATGCGCAACAGCGCCTTGACATCCGGATCGTGGGGCATGGGCTCAAAGGGGTCCCAGAAGAAGACAAGAAAGTCCACTTTCCCTTCACTGATCCGCGCCCCCAATTGCTGGTCACCGCCAAGGGGGCCGCTCAGCAGCTTCTCGACCTTCAGACCGGTAGCGGCCTCTATTTTGCCGCCCGTGGTTCCTGTGGCCAAAAGGTAATGCTTTTGCAGCGATGTGCGATGGCGAGTGCACCATTGGGTCATCGCACTCTTGCGATGATCGTGGGCAACCAGAGCGACGCGCTTACTGGCCGGTAGGGGTTTAGTAATAAATTCCATCTGATCCTCAACGCTGGGAGCAGTCCCCAGCAGCCCTATAGTATTCCAATTTCTCCAACCTGTGCGCCTTAACCCAGGCCAGGGCGCATTCACAGTCACCTTTCTGACTATTTACCCCACAACAACCTTGATCGCCGGGTCACCAGCTGTGATGCAAAGCCCTGCAGCTATCATTCTTGCACACAGTCGGAGCTACCCATTTGCCAATGCAGCATTGCTACTCAAAGGCGCTCCCGTGAATCCTCGCCCCCAGACCGGTTCGCCTACAAAGAACGGAATCTCGCCGTGAAATGCCGCAAAACCGGAGGTTCGTATTCAAATTCCAGGCCCTTTAACCTGTGGGCCCGCTCTTGCAGTTCAATAATGGCTTCTGCGATATAGTCCATATGATCATTGGTATAAACCCGACGTGGAATCGTCAGGCGCATCAGTTCCAGTTCTGCCTGCTTTTGCTCCCCGGTTTGCGGGTCTCGCCCCAGCAGCAGCGATCCGATCTCCACTGCACGAATGCCCGCCTCCAGATACAGCGCATTGGCTAATACCTGCGCGGGAAATTGTTCCGGCGGGATCTGCGGCAACATTTTGGCGGCATCTACAAAAACCGCATGGCCACCGGTAGGGTATTGAATGGGTACCCCCCCTTCCCGCAGCCGTTCTCCCAGATAGGCTACCTGGCCAATACGGTAATGCAGAAAATGTTCATCTGCAGCCTCGTAAAGCCCCCGCGCCAACGCCTCCATGTCGCGCCCGGCCATGCCGCCATAGGTCACAAAGCCCTCCATGGGCACACACCGGGTACGCACTGCCTGGAAAAGCTCTTCATGATCGCGAATGCAACAGAGACCCCCGATATTCACCATAGGGTCTTTCTTCGCCGACATGGTCAGCATATCGCCGTAGCGGTACATTTCGCGAATGATCTCAAAGATCGATTTGTCCCGGTAATCCGCTTCTCGCTGTTTGATAAAGTAGGCATTCTCGCAATACCGCGCTGAATCGATCACCACCGGGATATCGTATCCGGTAGCGATCTCGTAAACCGCACGCATATTCGCCATGGAAACCGGCTGACCGCCAGCGCTGTTGCAGGTCACCGTGGTAATGATTGCACAAATATTTTGAGGCCCGTGTGCCTCAATGGTATTCACCAGTTTGTGTAAATCAAAGTTACCTTTCCAGTCGTAAGCGGTCGTGGTATCAAATGCGCGTTCGTCCACCACATTGACCGCTTTGCCACCATTTAACTCAATATGACCGGCGGTGGTGTCAAAATGATAGTTTGAGACAAATACCGGCGTGGTGCCGCCGCGGACCTGACGCATGCGCTCGATCAGGGCCGGGAACAGGATCTGCTCCGCTCCCCGGCCCTGGTGTGCGGGAACGGTTAACTGATAGCCAAAAAAATGCTCAACGGCCTTGCAAAGATTGTAATAGTTGCGGCTGCCCGCATAGGATTCATCCCCCAGCATCAACCCAGCCCACTGGTTATCACTCATGGCGCCTGTGCCAGAGTCGGTGAGCAAGTCAATATAGACATCATCGCTGCGCAGCAGGAAGGGGTTCAGGCCCGCTTTCACCAAGGCTTCTTCACGATCTGCCCGCGTTGTCATTTTGATTGGCTCAACCATCTTGATGCGAAATGGTTCAGGAATTCGCTTCATCGTTTTTTTCCTTGTAAATCCATCCAGTGCCCATGGCATCAGAGCTACCACTAGCACTGCCTATTGTTACAGGAATTCCAGTGTACAGTCGAAGAAAGGAAGTGGCCATGGCGATACGTCCGGGATTACCTGTACATAAAAAGAGGATGCTCCCTCGTGGTATCACGTACCCGCGACCCTCACGGACATGACAATACCGCCTTGAACTTCTTCAGGCGGACACGCTGGCAATGTCTTTACCCAAGGCTTGTGTACTTTTATAGAGGCCTATACAGGTTCAACCAGCTTTCTTCGCCAAACGACCTCGATCTCAAACCCTCTACTCAGGGAGTGTACTGGCTCTTAAGAGTAAGGCGGCACAACAAAATGTCACTGCGACCGATCCATCCGCTTGACGCGTCGACAACCTTATGCAACTGCACCATTGCTTCAAGAAGAGCGCGAAAGTCCTACTGGATTGCTGGGTGAATTGAGCAAAATGGAAAAGCGAAAAGAATAGCGCGCATCAAGATAGATCAAAGCGTTTGAGTCTTCCCCGCTTAATCGACAGGCATCTAAAACTACTGCGGACGAATCCCAAGGCACTGACTCAACTATTCAGTGTATTGTACTGTTTTCGAATACTGGCCTCACCAGAAAGAGAGAAAAAGCCAGTTGCCATCCGGGCACCTGAATAAACCCCAATAGCACTTGCAAACCTGCCCACAGATCGAAAACCGGTAAAAAAACCATTTTTTTACTTTATTTAACAAAAATTCTTATAAAACGCTTGCATTTAGGTATATAAATAAGCTGCAATTAGCGCCGCTCGCTTGGGGGGACTCATTATCAATTGTTTTTTGCTGAGTAAAAGTGGTCTGGACGATCTAGATGACCACAAGATGGCTGAGAATAATTGATAGGAATGCCCCCATTTCTAAAACAATTCTTTTTGCAGGGATATTTATAATGGCTAGCAAGAAAGTACCCAAAACCACTATCAATGATGTTGCCAAACTGGAAGCAGAACTGATCTCCCTTACCGCCAAGCTGGCTAGTGCCCGTCTCAAGCAAGAGAAGGATGCGATCAGCAGAGAGGAAAAATTGGCAAAAGACGCCAAAAAGGCCGTCGTAAAGGCGAAAACCACCCAGCAAAAGCTGGCTGCCGTTAGAGCCAAGAAAAAAACGCCTGCCCAACAGCGGCAACTACAGAAAGCCCGCAGTGACGCCGCAACGGCCAAAGCCGCCGCAGCCGAGATCAAAGGCGCTGCGGCAGAAGCCAAAGAGAAGCTGGCAGCAGTCAAAGCTGCAAACAAGCTCGCCTCTCAGGTAGCCAAGGTTGTTGCCAAAGAGGAGGCAGCTATTGCCAAAAAACTGGCCGCTGTAGAGAAGAAACAGGCTATCTCTGAAGCCAAAAAAGCCGCTGCTGCTGCCAAGAAGGCCGCTGCCGCAGAGAAAAAGAAAGCTGTTGCACAAAAGAAGAAAGCGACCGCTGTAAAGAAAAAGCCCGGTCGCCCCAAAAAAGCGGACGAAGCCAAAAAGAAACCCGGCCGTCCAGCCAAAAGCGAGGCTGCCAAGAAAAAACCGGGACGCCCCAGAAAAACTGATACCGCCGCAACTCCGGCAAAGCGTGGTCGTGGACGTCCGCCAAAAGCCGAAATCGCCAACAAGAAGCCGGGACGCCCAGCCAAAAGCGAAACGGCCAAGAAAAAGCCAGGACGCCCCAAGAAAGCTGTCAGCGCAACCACAGCAGCCGCCCCAGCAAAGCGTGGCCGCGGCCGGCCGCCAAAGGCCAAGTAAGACAATCCGGCTGGAGTGTGATAGCTCCAGCCGGATCAGGCCCCGGCTGCGTCGAGGTGTATTCTCATAACAACTGCTCAGTGCTTCAAGTTGACCGCTTTTATTCGGTGGTCTTCTCCCAACAAAAAAACACAATCTGCCCGCTCGGGCATCTCTAAAATCAAATTGCGCGTAACCCTTTCGTAGTGCTGAACAAAACGCAGCACATCCCCGTCCTGTAACCCCCCACCGCCGTTACGCTCACGCAGCTTTTGCTCCTGTAACTGCCGCCATTCGAGAATAGATTCCATACTCGGCGCTTTCAGCATCACCATAACCTCCGGCAGCGCAAACAGGGTCCGATAAGCGCCCGCAAGTTGCCGATTGATAAAGTGCCGCCAGGTACCGGATGGATCTTCTGACTGCTCAAGGGCATTCAGCGGGAATACCGGTTTGACTGATGGTTTGGCCCCCAGGCACCAACCCTCCAACAACACAATATCGACCGGCCCCATGTATTGCGGCCAGGCGTCCCGTGGGACGCGCTCATCAAGAGACTTGTCAAAGCGCGGTAAGGCTGTGACCGATTCCGCACCCGCACAACACAGGGCATTCAGGGTATCAATACCCAGCTGTACATCGTGTGTACCTGGCACCCCGCGGGTCAACAGAAGGGGGTGAACCTCGCTCGCGAGCTGCTGCCGCTCGGCGCGGGTGAGGTAGAGATCATCCAAAGAAAGTGTGCAGCAGTTGTGGCCCAACTCGGTCAGTACAATTTGAAGAAAATCAGTCAGCGTGGATTTACCCGTACCCTGGCCACCACTGATACCCACAACCAGCGTCTTTCCCGGCCTATGCCGCTCCTGCAGCCACAGTGCCAGGGGCAGGTAATAGTCTCTTATGACCCCATGAAACGCAGCCGGCAGTTGGTGTTGCCGAATAAAGCCCTCAATAACCCCGCCGGGTAGCTTACTTGCGTGCATCTGGCTGTGTGCGATAACTTCCCGGGGCCAGGCATTGACCATGTTCGATCCCTCTCAAAGTTCACCGCGGCCACAACCACTGCAATGATTGCCCAGACCACCCAATTCACTTTTGAAGCCCTATTTGATTACCGAGGTAGTGGAAATCACAAAATAATGCCGGCGGCGCAAACACCGGCGCTAGCGTTGACCTATAAACTCGGCACGGGCTAGCCTGCGGCGTACATACCCCGGCAGCACTAGCATCACCGGTGTCACCAACAGGGTGAGCAGCGTAGAAAAAGAGAGCCCATAGACAATGGCGCTGGCAAGTTTGACCCAGAACGAGGCAATAACCCCATCGACCACCACATTCCTGCCCACCATATCCACACTCACCCCCAGCGCCAGCGGCAACAACCCGAGAATGGTGGTGACAGTGGTGAGGAATACCGGGCGCAATCTCTGTGTTGCCGCTTTGAGCACAGCCTGGGTCGGGCAGAGCCGGGGCTCCTGCCTGCGTACAAAATTAAAGGTATCAATCAGCACAATATTGTTGTTAACGACAATACCGGCAAGGGCAACAATCCCCACCCCGGTCATAATTACGCTGAAAGTACTCTGAGTGAGTAAAAGCCCAAGCAGTACGCCGGTGGTGGACATGATCACAGAGGATAGAGTCAGCAGGGACTGGTAAAAGCTATTGAATTGGGTCACCAGCAGAATAAACATCAGAAACAGCGCGAGCAGGAAAGCCACGCCCAAAAACTGAAAGGACGCATTCTGTTCCTCGTCGGCGCCTCTGAACAACAATTCAATCCCCGGGTCCACTGGATTGCTATTCAGCCATGCCCGGATTTCCTTGACCTTATCGTCCGGCAGCACACCCTCCTGTGCATCCGCCTTGATTTGCATACGGGTAATGCCATTAATTCGTTCAATTTTGTCCACTCTGGGCATCGCCTCGATGTGTACAAAACTGCTGATAGGCACTGTGCCACGTGCAGTATTCACTTTCAGATCATCCAACGCGGCAAGACCGCGGGCGCTCTGTGGATAACGAATACGAATGTCCACCTCTTCATCCGTATCATCGGGGCGATATTCAGCTACACGCACGCCATTGGTCACAAGCTGCACTGCGCGCCCCACTTCGGTAAGATCAGCCCCGTACAAGGCCGCTTTGGCGCGATCCACCTGCACCTCCCACTGGATGCCTGGCAGTGGGGCCGTATTCACTATGTCTCTAAGACCATCGAATTCGTCCTCCATGGCCCACTGCAGGCGCTGGGTTTCCAGCAGTAGTTTCTCATAATCCTGTCCGCGCAACTCCAGCACAATATCCTTACCGACCGGAGGCCCTCCATCTATCACATTCGCGCTCACTTTGATTCCGGCAAAGTTGGCACTACGTGCGCGAATATCCGCAAAGACGGCTCTGCTGCGACGCTCCCGCGCCTCCGGAGGTAACAGTTCCACCAACAGATTGGCAATCTGGTCTGGCGCCTGGTCCGAATTGCCCGTGATCCCCCCGGAGCCAATTGTCGTATGGGCAATACGCACTTCGGGTACACTGAGTACCGCCTGTTCCACCCGGGCCACCAGCACTTTCTTTTCCGCCATGGATAAATTGCCCTGAGCCCGAACCTCCACATTGCCGTATTGCTCTTCGGTTTCGGTAAAAAACTCGATACCGGCCCCATAGCGACCAAAGCCAATAAAAATCACAACAAGCACTGCAATGGTGACCGCAAAGGCAGTGACAGGGCGGCGCAGAACAAACAGCAACAGGCGGGCATAGTATCCGGTAATACCCGCCAGGGCTCTAGGCTGCCCTTCCTCCAGTTGTCTCAGATAACCCCGTGTAGGCGCACTCAAAGTACTCTTGCCAAACAGGGAGCCCAGCACCGGGGCGAAAAAGAGCGCGTATAAGAGAGAACCGGTCAATACAGCAAAAACCGTGACCGGTAGATAGCGCATAAACTCCCCCACCACACCCGGCCAGAGCATAATGGGCAGAAACGCAGCGAGCGTTGTTGCGGTTGAAGCAACCACCGGCCAGAACATGCGGGTTACCGAGGCGATATAGGCACTACTTGCGCTCAAACCCTCGGCCATCTTGCGATCGGCAAATTCAGTAATCACGATGGAACCGTCGATCAGCATCCCCAGTGCCAGCAACATGCCGAACATCACCATAAAATTGAAGGAATAGCCCAACAACCAGGTGACAATAGAGCCAAATAACAGCGAGAAGGGCACGCCCAATCCCACCAATATGCCCGAGCGGAAACCGAGTGCGGCAACCACAATAATCATTACCAGCAGCATAGCGGTGAGAATATTGCCCTGCATCTCGCTGACCATATCCCGCGCGAAGTTGGATTGATCAAATACAAATTTTACCTCCACGCCTTGGGGTAATGCCTCCATCTCTTGCAGAACAACCCCCCTGACCCGCTCCGTCACATTGACAGAACTGGCATCACTACGTTTTGTGACATTGATAGCAAGACCGGGGCTGCCATTAATACTGGTATAACTGGCGGCATCCTTAAACGTGCGCCGGATGTCGGTAACATTGCCCAGGGTGACCACACCATCCGGGGAGGTTTTCAGGGGGATGTCATAGACATCTCCTGCGGTTTCAATAAGCCCCGGAACTTTTACAGAAAAGCGGCCGCGCTCAGTCTCCAGCTCACCGGCGGGAATCATCAGATTATTGCCCAACACCGCATTGATCAGCTCGGCGCTGGTCACCTGGTAGTGCTCCAAGCGTACGGGGTCAATAATGACCTCGACCACCTCTTCGCGATTACCGTGCAGATCCGCACTCAACACATCGCTGATATTTTCGATTTTGCGCTTTAATCGTTGGGCGCTACCCAGCAAGATGCGCTCGCTGAGCCTTTCTCCGGAAAGGGTGACCACAATCGTGGGAAATGGCTGTGCCGAGACCTCTTCAACCGTCGGCTCCTCGGCATCCCGCGGCAATTCCGCCCTGGCCCTTTCCACCGCATTGCGGATATCGTCGATCGCATCATCCACAGCGATTGCGGAGTCGAACTCCACCACAATATACGCGAGTGATTCACGCGCAACCGCTATCACTTCCACGACACCCTCAACCGCCCGTATCTCCTGCTCCAGCGGGCGCACCAGCAATCGCACACCATCCTCGGGGGAGATCCCCTCATGGGTGACCTGCACTATCACAAAGGGAGGGTTGACCTCGGGGCTGGATTCAATCGTCATCGCACTGCGCGCCGCCAACCCAACCAGAATGATCAGCAACATCAGACAAAGCGTACTGCGATTTCGCTCGATCCCACTTTTTAATAGCTTCACCGCAGGCCACCCTCCACGACGGGGGGCTGCTGAGAGGCTGGCATTAAGATTGGCCCGGGGGGGATATCGTCGGGCTGGGGGGGAATGTCGAAATCCTGCTCGGGGGCGATCATTTCCACTCGCACAAGATCACCGGCGCTGACATACTCCTGGCCGACGGTGATCAGGGTGGCCTGATCCGGCAGGCCACTGACCCAAACGCCCCCATCCCCATCGCCTACGAGGGTGACTTTGACAAATTCCACGCGATGTTTGCTGTCGAGAATACGCACGCCCAGTTCGCCACGATCATCCAGCGTCAACAGGGAGGCATTAATGCGATGCGCCATGACCTCTCCTGTGGGCAGCGCCAAACGCCCACTCAGCCCGCCGCGCAACTTATTGTCGGGATTGTGTACCGCCACCTCTACCCGGTATGCGCGTGTGACTTCCTGAGCCTGTTGGCTGATATAGCGCAGTTTACCCTGCACCGCCCCCCCCCCCTGCAATTGCGCGCTGGCAGAGCCAGCGGGGACCAGGTTGCCCACCTGATTTTCCGCAACCTCACCGACCACCAAAATCGGGTCCAGATCCAGCACAGTTGCACAGGCTTCACCGCGGCGAATAAAATCCCCCAATTCCACCGCACGGCTGTTCACCACCCCATCAAATGGCGCGCGGATCTTTAGGTTATCCACCAACACTTCCGCACGAATATAATCTCTTTTCGCAAGGGCCAGGGCCACCTGTTGCTGAACCATAGCCGTCTCTGCCAGCAAACCTTGCTTTTTCAGACGCAGGGCTCCGGCGTAATCCAGTTCGGCCTTGCGCTGTGCCACCTCGGCAAGCGCGAGTTGCTCCAGGCGATCCTCCGCCCCAATCTCACAAATCACTTCCCCCCGTCGCACGTTACTCCCTTCCTCCACCGGGAGACGGGTGATCACCCCATCCAACTCCGCGCGCAGGCGCACACTGCGGTTGGCTTCGGTGCGGCCATTGACCAATACCCGCGCAACATAGGACTGGGCCCCGATTTGCCGGGCCTGAACCAGCGGGGAAGCCTCGGGCCTGGCCCTTGTTGCCTTACCGGCTTCCTCACCCCCATCCCCCTGATGGCCCGGAAGCAGTACACCGCTCAAAAGCCAGGCGGCAGCCAATAGGGTGACAAGCGCTGCCGTTCGATAATTGTGATTGGACCAGATGGACGCCAGTGGACTCTGCATTCAAAAAACCTGTTGAGAAAAAACAAAGCTATCGGTTTAAGGATAGAAACCGTTCATATCTTCGCAGACAGTTGCAGCACCTCGCACTGATCAAATTTTACATAGTGAGGACTGATACCGAAAATAGAATCCTTACCGCGGGGCACTTGCCCTGGCCGCAGGTAGCGACTCTGCTGCGCTACAAACGTACTTGATGACTATTGTTGGAGAAGCGCATATCACGCGCTCAACGGGACTTGCCGCCGGTAGGACAATCCATCGACCCAGCTGTTTTGCGCAAAACGATCTGTGGCATCGCCCTAAAGCGCGCCAGAATATTACCGGTGGATAGGGATCAGCGGCCAAGCCAGCCAGATCCCAGGTTAAACAGCCACTTATACCGGGTCAGGAGAGCATCGACTCCAGAAAACCCTGCATATCCGACTCACCATCTATCAATTCGCCGGAACCAAACTCCGCATTCCAGTCCAGCAGGATGCGCGCTAGCCCACGGGCCTGTTCCGCCAGTGCCACCAATTCCTGCCGGCAGTGCTTGGGGCCTGTGTAAAGTTTCAGCTTGCGGTGGCTGTCGGCCAGTTGATGACCCGGGTACTTCGAGCGATAAACTTCCAGTTTCCAACGCAGTGAGTGCACCATGTTGCGGTAAAAAATCAGTTTTGCTGGCAACTGTAACAGGGAGAGGTCATCCAGATCACCAAACAGTGTGCAATCCAGTCCCAGCACCTGGGTGTCGCGGCTGTGGGGCGAGGCGAGCACATTGGCGCTACGGGGTTCTGATAGCAGCATGGACAGATCGCCAAACAACTCTCCGGGGCGAATCACTGCCAGGGTGCGCTCACCGGCCATCTCTGCCATTTTGCCTGCGGTATCCACATGAACCAGCAACTCGCCCCGCAGCAAGAAGTAAAGCCACTGATCCACTTCACCGGCACGCAGCAATTGTTCTCCCGGCTGCAAACTGACCAGCCTGGAGCGCTTCAGCAAAACCGTGTACTGCCACTCATTGGAAGCGCGAATATCACGAAACAGATGAATAACATTGAGTAACCGGTCCACGGCATCCCGCGGATAATCGATAAGAGGTTTGATTTCCATGCGTACTACAAATTAGTAAAAACGATTCCATTTTTTGGAAAGTGCGTTTGAAGCCACTTTATAAAACTGAATTCTATACGATATTGATCCCCCACAACCAACTTCAGGAGTGACAATCATTTCCACCACCCACTCCTGGTACCAGACAGACAGAAAGACATTCCAGCCATTTCGGACTTGAACTCAATCACAGTTGCAGTAGAGTTAGAAAAAAGGAGAGCACACTGTGCTCACCCACGCTTGAACCGCGCACTATTTCACCCGGCTCTTGCACTTCTGGGACGGACCCCAAATCCTTATTTGCCGGAACTTTTGCCTCCGGACTTTCAGGGGCTGTGAAACAATGAAACCGATAAAAACTGCCGTCTCACTTTTGCTATTTACTTTTACGGTATCCGCCAAAGCGATACCACTGTTGAACGGTCTTGCAGTCGAACAACAATTCAACAAGGATCTCTATATCGCTGCCGTTTATTCGGAAACCCTGACTGATGAAACGGCCATCCTGCTCAACGGCAACGCACCGCGCCGGCTGGAAGTACGCGTCATCGCCAACAGCCTGCCCGCGCGCCGCTTTCGTAATCAGTGGATGGAGGCGATCGCCATCAATAACCGCAGCGATACCCTGAGCAGCCAGGCAGAATCCATGCTGACATTCGCCAATCTGTTCAAAGGCCGTTTTTTACGTGGCGACCGCCTGGCAGTTGAATTTGCCGCTGACACCGGCATCACCAGGATTGCACTGAACGGGATTACCCTCGGGGAAATCAACGATGCGGATTTCTACAATACGCTTTTGCTGGCCTGGATTGGCCCTGTTCCCCCATCCACCGGCTTTCGCGACGGACTGCTCTCGGCAGGCGAGGTGGACAGCGGCCTGCTCTCCACTTACGAAGCGCTTGAGCCCAGCAGCGAGCGCATCGCAGAACTCCAGTTAAAGCAAATCAGCCTGGAGGAGGCTCTGACAACCGAGGCCCCAGTGGCTGAGGAAATCCTGCCCAAACCGACGCTGGAGGTGGCGGCACTTCCCCCTCCCACGCTGGCCCTGGTGCCAAATCCTGCAACAGCCACGCCAAACCCTGCTTCAGCCGCGGCAAGCCCTGCCACGGGCAATGAAGACGTAGAACCCGCTGCAACCCCAACCGTAGAACTGTCCCAGGCGAAACCCGACACCACCGAGGCGCCCGCGGCAGATAGGGAAGAAGACATGGAGGAAGAGGAGACGCCGCTGACAGCCGATCTGATCCTCGCCCGCCAGATATACCACTCCGCTCTGCTGCGCCACACTTTCCGCAGCATTCGCTACCCCAAGCGTGCCCAGGAACGCGGCCATGAGGGCAGCGTACGCCTGAATGTAGTGATAAATGCCCGGGGGGAAGTGCAGGAGATAGTGGCAGTACAGGAATCCCGCTATTCCAGCCTCAACCGCGAGGCCATCGCTGCCGTTGAGCGGGCTGGCCCCTACCCCGCAGTACCTCCACAATTGGGGTCAGACCGCTTCAGCTTCACCTTGCCGATTACTTTCGATATCCCAGATTGATCCGACCCTGTGCAAAAGCTCCGCCCGGCGGGGCTTTTTGCTCTCACCACACCATCTGTCGCGATCACACCGCACCTAAACGCAGCCCTCTTGCCTCCTAATGGCGCCTTCTTCTACCATGTGGATGTCGTTTGACCACCCTGAATTTAGCCAAACAGAGCTACTAATGAAAAAACTACTCTTACCAGTCGCTATCCTTGGCATTCTCGCCAGCCCCCAACTCACCCTTTCCGCGCTGGCCCACAATCACCCGGACTCCACCCACAAGAGAGCCACCCCAGAGCAGGAAAAGCGCTCCTCCGGTATTGATCTCACCGCGCTGGATACCACTGTGCGCCCGCAGGATGACTTCTTTACCTATGTGAACGGCTCCTGGCTGAAAAACACCGAGATTCCTGCGGACAAATCCCGCTGGGGCGGTTTTTCGATCCTGCGGGACCAGAGCACCGAGCAGGTTAAAGCGCTGATTATGCAAGCGGGCCAAAGTGCCAACAGTGACGGCGCCAAACAGATCGGTGACCTCTACAACAGCTTTATGAACGAAAAGCTGATCGAGAAAAAAGGCCTGTCCGCAGTGTCTGGCGAACTCGCCAAAGTCGATGCCATCAAGTCCCGCAAAGACCTGACCGACTTTTTTGCCTATGCCGATCTCGCCGGCTACAACGTGCCTTTTGGCGGCACTGTCTACCAGGACCTGAAACAGGTTGAAAACTACATCCCCTTCCTCTGGCAGGCGGGCCTGGGACTGCCGGACCGCGATTACTATTTCGAGGATACCGAGAAGAGCCAGAAACTGCGCAAAGCCTATAAAGAGTACCTGGGACAAATCCAGAAATTGGCCGGGCTCGACAACGCCAAAGCCTTTTCTGACAGGATCTTCAAACTGGAAGAGCGCCTGGCTGAACACCAGCGCAGCCGCCTGGACAATCGCGACCCTGAGAAATATTACAACAAGAAATCCGCGGCGGAGCTGAAAAAGCTGATGCCTGCGGTAAACTGGGACAGTTACCTGGCCAAGGCCAAGCTGGCCAAGGCCGACAGCTTTATCGTCGGCCAGCCCGAGTACCTGGAAGCGGCCAACCAAGTGATTGCCGATACTGATATGGCCACCTGGAAGCGCTATCTGAAGGTCAAGATCCTGTCCGCCATGGCGCCCTACATGCACAGTGCGCTGGCCCAGGCCCACTTCGATTTCTACAGTACTGCCATTCGCGGTGTCGAACAGATGGAGCCCCGCTGGAAGCGCGGCGTACAGTTTGTCAACGGCGCGGTGGGCGAACTGGTCGGCAAGCGCTATGTCGAGAAGCATTTCCCACCGGAAGCCAAGGCGCGCATGATCGTTTTGGTGGATAACCTCAAGGCCGCGTATCGCGAATCCATCCAGTCCCTCGGGTGGATGGGAGAGGATACCCGCAAGCAGGCGCTGTCCAAGCTGGAAAATTTCACCACTAAAATTGGCTATCCGGACAAGTGGCGCGACTACTCCGCCCTTCAGGTGGACGCGAATAGCCTGGTAGGCAACGTGCTGGCCGCCAACCTGTTTGAGGCCGACTATGAGCGCAATAAACTCGGCAAGCCCATTGATCGCAGCGCCTGGGGCATGAGCCCGCAGACCGTTAACGCCTACTACAACCCGACGATGAACGAGATCGTCTTCCCCGCAGCGATCCTGCAGCCGCCCTTCTTCAATGTGAAGGCGGATGACGCGGTGAACTACGGCGGCATTGGCGGAGTGATCGGCCACGAAATTGGCCACGGCTTCGACGATAAAGGCAGTAAGTTCGACGGCAAGGGCTACCTGAACAACTGGTGGACCGACTCCGACCGCAACAACTTTGAAAACCTCACCAGCAAACTGGTCTCCCAGTACAACGCTTTTGAGCCGCTGGAAGGCGAGCACATCAATGGCGAGCTGACCCTGGGTGAGAACATCGGCGACCTGTCCGGTCTGGGCATTGCGTACAAAGCTTATAAGATGTCCCTCAATGGCGAAGAGGCTCCTGTGATTGACGGCTTCACTGGCGACCAGCGTGTATTTGTAGGCTGGGCTCAGGTCTGGCGCAGCAAGATGCGTGACAAGGCGCTGAGCAGCCGTATGAAGACAGACACTCACTCCCCCGCCGAGTACCGGGTACAGGGTGTGCTACCCAATATCGAAGCCTTCTACGAGGCTTTCGATGTGAAAGCCGGTGACGGCATGTACCTGCCCGAGGAAGAGCGGGTAAAAATCTGGTAACAGGTGTTAAAACCGGCTGCCCCTGGCGGCCGGTTTTCTCTCTTGCCGCGATCTATCCCGTCGCCAGCCCCTCTCCCCCCAAGTCCTTTATATCATCCGCACCCCCTATTTCATTGCCACTACAAGCTGGACAACTTGTAGCCACTATGGCGTAACATAGGTGCGGTGCTTTTAGGAGAGAGAATAACTATGGCCCATCGCACCCAGCTCCAACTGCTAACCAGCCGCCGCTTTCTGCCTTTCTTCCTCACCCAGTTTCTCGGTGCCTTTAACGACAATGTGTATAAAAATGCGCTGATCGTGATGATTGCTTTCCGCTTGGTGGAGAACGAAGCCAACGCCCTGATCAATGTTGCAGCGGGCCTGTTTATTCTGCCCTTCTTTCTCTTTTCTGCCTCCGCCGGCCAGTTGGCCGACAAGTACGACAAGAGCCGCCTGATCAGGCTGATCAAACTGGGGGAAATCTGTATTGGCGCCCTCGGGGTCACCGCCCTCTACAGCGGCAGCAATGTTTTCTGCCTCGCCGTCCTCTTTCTGTTGGGTGTGCAGTCGGCATTCTTCGGCCCGGTTAAATACGCCATCCTGCCCCAGCACCTGAAGCGCTCCGAACTGGTTGGCGGCAATGCGCTGGTGGAAATGGGGACCTTTGTCGGCATTCTCACCGGGACCATCGTGGGCGGCCTGCTGGCGGGGCTAACCGGCCAGGGGGAAAATGGCCTTTTCTACCTGAGCCTGGTGATCATGGGTGCAGCAACCCTGGGATACCTGTCCAGCCGCGGGATTCCAATGGCGCCGGCGCCGGCGCCAAACCTGCGGGTCAATCCGAACCCCATCACCCAGATGCAAAGCATCCTGGATAAAACCGCCAAAACCCCTTCGATTTTTTATGCAATTATCGGTATCTCCTGGTTCTGGTTGATGGGCGCGGCCTACCTGACACAGATTCCCAGCTTTACCAAAAACGTGCTGGGTGGCGACGAGTCCGTTATCACCCTGTTGCTATGCACGTTTACCATCGGCATAGCCCTGGGCTCGCTGCTGTGTGAGCGCCTATCCGATGGGCACATCGAATTGGGCCTGGTGCCTCTCGGCGCCGCCGGCCTCACCATCACAGGCACCGCCCTGTCCGTCGCTGGTGGCAATTTTGTCGAGCTGCAGCAGGCGGGCCTGGGGGCGTTCCTGAGCCGTAATGGTGCCTATGCGATTCTCACCTGCCTGGTGCTGATCGGTATCTGCGGCGGCCTCTACATAGTGCCGCTCTACGCGATGATGCAGGACCGCTCAGCACCCGAAATCCGCGCGCAGGTTATTTCCATCAACAATATCCTCAACGCGCTGTTTATGGTGGTCTCGGCCCTGCTCGGCCTCTTTTTCCTGAATGTGCTGAAGGTCACTATCCCCCAGTTCTTCCTGGTTATCGCCCTGATGAATGCCGCAGTGGCCATCTTTGTCTTTACCAGGGTACCGGAGTTCGCCATGCGCCTGCTGATCTGGATGCTTTCCCATACGATATACCGGGTGAAGCACGAGGGCCTGGAAAAGATTCCCGCCCAGGGGCCCGCGCTCATCGCCTGCAATCATGTCAGTTACGTGGATGCCCTCCTGCTGGCGGGGGCGGTGCGCCGCCCCATACGCTTTATTATGTACAAACCGATCTATGAGATTCCGGTGCTGCACTTTATCTTCCGCACCGGGCGCGCCATTCCCATCTGTTCCAGGCTGCAGGATCCCGAGGGATACGAGATGGCATTTAGCGCCATAGAACAGGGCCTGAAAAATGGGGACCTGCTGTGTATTTTCCCCGAAGGGCAGCTCACCAAAGACGGGGAATTACAGCCTTTCAAGGCCGGTATTGAAAAAATACTGGAGCGCACCCCGGTACCGGTGATTCCCATGGCACTGCGTGGTCTTTGGGGCAGTTTCTTCAGCCATAACGGTGGCCAAGCCTTCACCACCTGGCCACAGCGCTTTTGGTCCAAAGTCAGCGTCGTGGCTGGTTGCCCCATCGAAGCCACTGATGCCAAGGCCGGGATACTGCACGAGCAAGTATTGGGTTTGCGCGGGGAGCAGCGCTGAGGCTGGGCAGGGCCGCAACCAGGGCACTTTGCCTGGCGCCCGCTCTACATCTAACCGGCCTTGGTATGTCACCCGGGTCCAGATAGGGAGGGTACACGCCTTTTCTGAAATGGAAATCAGGTGGCCGCGGAAAAGGGAGGCCCACCCAGAGGGGAGTCTCCCTGTTAAAGATGCCCAAACGGCTCACACCGTTTTAAGCGCGGCCTGATCGGGATTGTGATTTCTGAGTATCAGCCACAGGGCTGCTGCCAGGATAGCTGCCTGCAGGCCGATGCCCTGCCAGGTGGGGTAAATACCCAGCCAGTCGAAACTGAACGCCACCGGCAGCGGGGTAATACCGATCCAGGCCGCTTCCTGCAATGCCGCAACTGCCTTTCCTGCGAGCACGAAAGACAACGCCAGCAGAATATAGGTGGTCGCGGAAAAAAACTTACCGATAGGCAGGCGCGCCGAGTAATGCACCAGGGCGAAACCCAGTACCGCGAGCAGTGCCGCACCGGAAGCCATGCCACCCCAAAGCGCGCTGTATTGGTTTGCAGAGGTCTGTGCCAGCAGGGACTGGTAGAACAGTATCGTTTCAAAAATCTCCCTATACACCGCGATAAACGCCAGCCCGGCAACCCCCCACAGGGCACCGGCACCCAGGCTGCGGTTGATACTGTCCTGAATATAGTTTTGCCATTCCCGCGTGCGGGTTTTGCTGTGCATCCAAAAACCCACGTAGAAGAGCACCACTGCCGCCAAAAGTGCAGCCACACCCTCCATGACTTCGCGGCTGGCACCACTGATGGTAATCACGCTTTGGGCGGCGACCCAGGTAGCCACACCTGCGGCGAAAGCGCCGATCCAGCCAAGGTGTACAAATTTCAGCGCATCGCGGCGGCCGGTTTTTGCCAGGATAGCGATCAGTGCTATCACCACCAACAACGCTTCCAGCCCCTCGCGCAAGAGGATCACCAAACTCGCGATAAACAGTGCGACGTCGGACAAGCTGGAATCCTCCATCAGCGATTGGGCCCGTGTCAGCTGCGCCAGAATACTGTGAACCTGCGCTTCCACTCGACGGGGATCACTGTCGGCATTCAATTGGGCGCGCAAGCCCAGCAGCGCGCGTTCCGTGGCCAGGCGCAGGTCCGCATCCACAGAGTCCAAGGCATTCTCCGCCAGTTCAAAGCCATCTAGATAAGCGCTGATCGCCAGGGTGTGGGCATTGGCATAATTCCCTTGCCGGTAGGCTGCCAGGGACTTTTGCAACTGCGCGCGCGCCACCTCTAGGGGGGCCCCGCCCCCCTGGGGTATCTCAGCGAACAGAGGGCTGGGGTCAGCGCGCAAGGCAGCCACCGACTGCGCAGGTACGTCTGAGCGCTCACTGCGCAATACCGCCGGGCTGTACATCACCAGATCCTGTAGGCTCGGCCCGCCCACCTTCACAGCAGTGTCCTCTCCGGCAAATGCCAGGCCACCCACATAAAAAGCCAAAGACCAGCGCTGTTGTTCGTTCAGACCCTTGAAGGCGGTCATTGCAGTGCCGTCAATACCGTTACTGATGGCATCGTAAAGCCCCAGCAAAGAGCGGTTTTCAGCGCGCTCACGCTCGTGAAAATCGGTGGGTGCCGGCTCCAGCCCAGCCGCCAGCGGTCCATCCCCGCGCCCTTCCACCCCGTGACAGGCTATGCACTGGGCCCGGTAGAGTGCGCGACTGTCATTGAAGCTGAGCAGTGCGCGGGGCAGGGAGAGGGCCGGCGCAATGGAGAGCAACCCCTGGCGCAGTTTGGCGGTATGTTTCTGCACCACGTCAAGGCCCGCCTTGCGCGCAATGGCGCCCTGCAGAGCCAGGGCCTCGGCGCGGATCATTCGCGCCTCAGGCGAATCCGACAACTGCTGCCCGCGATTGAGCAACAGTTGGGCGAACTCCGCCATTTCAGTGTACTCATCCGTGTTGATCACCGCGCCGTCGGCCACTGCCTCCGGATAATCCACACCAATATACTCCGCCATCTGCATCAACTGTCGCAGCTGCTGCTCGGAAAGGCCGCTTTGCTGGGCCTGGACGGGAGTCATCGTTACAGCCAGCAGTACCATAAACAGGCGGGCCAGATAGAGGAAGAGGCGCATGGAGAATCCTTTTTGGTTACTGCAAACAGATTGATCATCAGGTGCATAATATAATTGATAATTATTCTCATAATAAAGCCCGCGCTGAAGTTGATTCAACCCAGACGTGGCTGTAGTTAAATTGTGTACAATTAAAATGTGCACAATATAAAATACAGGAACCGGATCATGGCCGATCTCTACTCAATCCCCATCGAAACTGCCGACGGTAAACCCTCCTCACTGGAGGACTATAAAGGCAAGCTCCTCCTAGTGGTAAATACCGCCAGTCAATGCGGTTTTACCAAGCAATACAAAGGGTTGGAATCACTTTACAGCCGCTATAAAGAGCGGGGTCTGGTGGTACTGGGCTTTCCCTGCAACCAGTTTGGCAACCAGGAGCCCGGCAGTAATGAGGAAATTCAGACGTTCTGCACACTGAATTTCGGGGTCAGCTTTCCGGTCTATGCCAAGCTGGATGTCAACGGCCCTGCGGCACACCCCCTGTTTGTGCAACTCAAGAAGCGAGCCCCTGGCCTGCTTGGCACCGAGGGCATCAAGTGGAACTTCACCAAATTTCTGATCAGCAGGGATGGCAAAGACGTGAAGCGCTTTGCCCCCAAAGATACCCCCGAGTCCCTGCAGGCTGAAATTGAGCAGATGTTGTAACGGTGATTGGCAGCGATGACTTCGAAGAGCTGGCCCTCAACCGCCAGCTTTGCTTTGCCCTCTATGCCGCCTCCAGGGTCATGACCAGGGCTTATCGGCCTATGCTGCAGGATTTGGGTCTTACCTACCCTCAATACCTCGTGCTGATGGTGCTTTGGGAGTGGGCTCAAGAAGACAGCGCAAACCGGGAGAAAAGAAATCTTGGCGCCCTGGGGCAGCGCCTGTTGCTCGACTCCGGCACCCTGACCCCGCTGCTAAAGCGTCTGGAGCAGCGCGGCCTGGTACAGAGACAACGCGCCACTTGGGATGAGCGCGTCACTCTGGTGGCCGTAACCCGCGCGGGGCTGGCACTGAAATCCAGAGCCAGGAAATGGGTCAGCCAGCATCCGGAGCGCACTTCGATACGCCCTGCAGAAATAGAACCGCTGCGCGATGCCCTTTGGCAATTTTTGCGCAAGATAGAACGAGGCCCCGATCGGGCTGACACATAAAACCAATCACTGCCGGCAGGCCCTCTGGAAAGGAGCACCTCGAAAGGGCTCAACTTTTTTAGGTTATAAATTCCACAGGAAAGAAAAATAAGGATAAAAATATCAATCGGTATTGAAGTTTAGGAAATAATAGGATGAACATTGACCATCAGATCAAAGATCACGCATAATGCCCAGACCCAGTCCCGACGCGGAAACCGCTACCTATGAAGACTGACTTCTGTACAACCAGACAAGGCCACCGCACCCTAGCTTTCACGCTGCGGCTGCCGCTACGCGGCATATAATTTTTCTCCCCCCACCCCCGACAGGATTCCCGACTTTATTTGAGCGGCGCATAGACAGCGGCAGAGCCCCTTGTTTAGCCTCGCAACAAATAAGGAGTAAAAGCGAAAATGAGCATCCAGAAAGATAAGTTAGTCATTTTTGATACAACTTTGCGCGATGGTGAACAGAGCCCAGGCGCCTCTATGTCCAAAGAGGAGAAGGTCCGCATTGCCCGTCTGCTCGAGCGCATGCGCGTGGACGTGATTGAGGCCGGCTTTGCCATTGCCAGCCCCGGCGACTTCGAAGCGGTAAAGGCGGTTTCCGAAGCCGTGCGCGAATCCCGCATTTGCAGCCTCGCACGCGCTGTCAACGCGGATATTCTGCGCGCCGGCGAAGCCCTGAAAAAAGCCAACGCCTCCCGTATTCACACCTTTATTGCCACTTCACCGATCCATATGCAGTACAAGCTGCAGATGGCCCCGGAAGATGTACTTCAACAGGCGGTGAAAGCGGTCAAAACCGCCCGTCAGTTTACCGACGATGTGGAGTTTTCCCTGGAGGATGGCAGCCGCTCCGAACCGGAATTTATGTACCGTATTATCGAGGCGGTGATCGCGGCCGGCGCGCGCACAATCAATATTCCCGATACCGTCGGCTATGGTGAACCCGGCGAGTACGGCGCCCTGTTCCGGCGGGTTCTCGAGCATGTTCCCAATGCCGACAAGGCCATTTTCTCCACGCATTGCCACAACGACCTGGGTCTGGCAGTGGCCAACTCCCTGTCCGCCGTAATGAACGGTGTGCGCCAGGTGGAGTGCACGATCAATGGTCTGGGTGAGCGCGCGGGCAATGCCTCCCTGGAGGAGATTGTGATGGCGGTAAAAACCCGCCAGGATCTCTATCCGGTGGAAACCGGTATCGACACCCGTCATATCGTGCCCACCTCGCGCCTGGTTTCCTCGATCACCGGATTTCCGGTGCAGCCCAACAAGGCGATTGTCGGCGCCAATGCCTTCGCCCATGAATCCGGCATTCATCAGGACGGTGTACTCAAACATCGTGAAACCTATGAAATTATGCGCGCCGAGGATGTGGGTTGGGGCCAGAACCGCCTGGTGCTGGGCAAGCACTCGGGAAGGGCCGCGGTGCGCGCACGCTACGGGGAACTGGGGATCGCGTTCTCCGACCCGGAAGCCTTCCAACAGGTTTTCCAGCGCTTTAAGGCACTGGCAGACAAGAAACACGAGATTTTTGATGAGGACCTGCACTCTTTGATCACCGGTAACGAAACCCCGGTGGAGCGCTTCCAACTGAAGGACCTAGATGTGCGCAGCAAGATCGGCAGCGCACCCCAGGCCTTTATCAGCCTGCTGATACAGGGCGAGCCACACCAGACCGAAGCCTGTGGCGGCGGCCCGGTGGATGCCATTTTCAAGGCCATAGAAAGCATCGTCGGCAGCGGCGCCGACCTGAAACTCTACTCGGTCAATGCCGTTACCCAGGGCACTGACTCCCAGGGTTCGGTAACCGTGCGCCTGGAAAAAGACGGTCGGCTGGTCAATGGTGTCGGTGCCGACACCGATATTCTGGTTGCCTCGGCACAGGCCTACATGGATGCGTTAAACTTGCTCGCCATGGGTGAAAGCAAGAAACAAGGCGTATAAGTGAACGAGCTTGAGCGGGCAGAATACCTGTCGGTACTGGGCGTGGCCAGTTATGTGCCGCGCTTTGTCTTACCCCTTGCACCCGCACCCCGCCAGGCCCAACTCCCGCCGGCATTGCCCGCGGTCGCTACTCCGCCGCTGCAACAGAGCGCACCGGCTATGGCCAGCCCGGTGCCGCAGTCAGCGGCACAGGAGGTTAACTTCACTGCGTCCGCCCCCGCAAGCGACAGTGCAAAGACTTCAGCGGTTGCCGGTACATGGGATAAACCCTCCGTGGCAGTGGCCCGGCCACAACGGGAACTGCAGCCTTTTATCCTCAGCTGCTGGAGAGTCGGTGAGGAACTGCTGGCGGTGGACAGCCATGAGCCCGGTGCCGCACTGCCGCTGGAGTCGTTGTTTGGCAATATTCTGCGCGCACTCAATTGGCACCAATTGCCGCGCCAGCACGAGCGCCTGTGCTGGCCGATTACAAAAAACCGCTTTGGCCCCACAGCGGGCGCCCCCGAGGCTCGCGATACCTTTTCAAGCTGGCTGGAAGCCTCCTGCACATGTCACCCGGTGAAGTCCATCTGGTTGATGGGGGAAGAGGCGGGGGCTTTCTGTACGCCCATACCCCTGGACGAGGCCGTCAACAACTGGCAGGAGGTGCGTATTCTCCCCCTGCCCAGCCTGTCCCGACTATTGCGGGAACCGGAACGCAAACACGGCCTCTGGCAGCTGCTGCGCAAAACCTACCCCTCCGAGACCCGAGCGCGATGAGACACTTAACCGCTTGCGGCTTTCATCTGCGCCAGGCCAACAAAGCGGATTGCAGCACTCTTGCCAACCTGGCCCGCAGCGCCCACAGCCATCCCTGGAATCGGGCTCAATACCTGCAAAGCCTGGTGGCCGGCCACCAGTGCTGGCTGCTTGCCATAGGCGATGAAACCATTGGCTTCTGTGTACTCAACCAATTAGTTGACGAGGCTGAAATTCTGGACATGGCTATCTCGCCCCGCTGGCGCCGGCGGGGCCTCGCTGAACAGCTGTTAACCCACCTGATTGCACAGCTTCCCAGGAACACCCGGCGACTCCTGCTGGAAGTGCGCACCTCAAACCTCACCGCACACTCACTCTATCGCAAACTGGGTTTTTCCGAGGACGGTTTGCGTAAGAATTACTATCCCGCAGACAATGGCGGACGTGAGGATGCTGTGCTGATGAGTCTGGCCCTGGGTCCGTTCGTAAAGGCAGCGGGCAGGCTGTAAAATCAGCCCCCCTTGCGGATGCCTGGATCGCACCTTTCAAGGAGTGACACACACGGGGCTGCACCGCATAAGCCAGTGCGCGCTGGCGAACCCAGATAGATTCCCCCCATGACCGACCTGTTTCTATAGAGTTAATGAATGCCACTAACAACAAGTAGCCCCTCACTGCTCGAAGGCTCGGTATCCGGCCATTTGCAGCGCTTGGCCCTGCCCATGGTGTGGGGCATCCTCGCGGTGATGTCGTTTAATGTCGTGGACACCTACTTTGTCTCCCAATTGGGCAGTGCACCGCTCGCGGCCATGAGCTTTACCTTTCCTGTGGTTATGGCGATCAACAGTTTTGCCATCGGCCTCGGTGCGGGCACCTCATCGGCGGTGGCGCGGGCCTACGGTGCGGGGGATGTCCGCCAGGTACGCAGACTGGTGACTGATGCCTCTGTACTCGCCCTGCTGGTATCGCTGGTCATCACCGCCATTGGCTTGCTGACAATTCGCCCTCTGTTCAGCCTGCTCGGTGCCGGCCCGGAAATGTTGCCGTTGATCGCCGACTATATGGTGCCCTGGTACCTCGGCACTATCTTCGTCATAGTACCCACCATCGCGCTATCGGCCCTGCGCGCGATCGGCAACAGCGCGCTCACCGGGCGGATCATGGTGGGCGTGGCGCTGTTCAACCTGATTCTTGACCCAATTTTGATCTTCGGGCTGTTGGGTTTTCCGAGGCTGGAGTTACAGGGCGCGGCAATCGCCACCGTTACTGTGCGCACCCTGAGCTTTTTTATGGCCCTGTACTTTCTGATCCGTCGTGAACACCTGATGGCTGCGCCCCAATGGCACCTCGGCTCCCTGCTCGAATCCTGGCGCAGGGTGTTGGCAGTGGGGCTACCGGCGGTGCTCACCAATGTCATTATTCCCATGGCCAGCGGCGTGATGGTGGCCCTAGTGGCCGTGCACGGCGAAGATGCCGTGGCCGGGCTCGGTGTGGCACTGCGCATTGAGCCTTTGGCTCTGATCGTATTCTATGCCCTCTCGGCGGTTATCGGCCCGTTTATGGGCCAAAATGCCGGCGCCGGCAAAATAGACCGGCTGCGTGAGACCGTTACGGTACTGGCCCGCTTCTGCCTGATCCTGGGCGCGGGCCTGGCGATTCTGCTGTTTTTTATCGGGGAGCCTATCGCCCACCTGTTTAGCCAATCCGCCGAGGTGGTCGCAGTGGCAGTGGCCTACCTGAGCCTGGTCCCTCTCAGTTACGCCGGCTATGGTTTTGTGATGTCGGCCAATGCAGCCTTTAATGGCCTGGGACAACCACTGCCCGCTACCCTGATTTCCTTCCTGCGTGTGCTGGGCGTCTATTTACCCCTGGCCTGGCTGGGCAATAGGTTGTGGGGGATGACCGGTCTTTTTGCCGCAACGGCCGCCGCCAACCTGCTGCTCGGTGCCCTGTCCTGGTGGTGGCTGCGGCACAACCTCCGACAACGCTGTGCAGCGGTGACATCGACACCACACTTGTCCGCCAACTGAAAGACAGGCCCAAGCGATCTACAGTATTTTCTCGACAAGCAATCCTCCCAGACTGCTTGCCGGAGACAATGCTCCGCGACTCAAGCCAGCACAAACCCCACAGGAAAACACGCCGGGGAGACTCCCTCGCCAGCATAGTGCCGAACACTGGAATCGAGAAAGCAACCTGGTGCCGGGGCCCGCCCCGCAAAAACATCACAGAGGCTCCGTGGCCGCTCGCAACCAGTCCGCGGTGTGCTCGTCAACCAGCGGCGTAATGACCTGCCGAACCCGCCGATGATAGCGGTTCAACCAATCCCGCTCCCGCGCACTCAGCAGATCCGCGTCGATCAGCACGCGATCAATCGGCACCAGGGTCAATTCCTCGAATTCGAGGAAACCGGGGTAATCCCCACTCTCTTTCACATACACCAGGTTTTCTATGCGAATACCGTATTGCCCGGTGAGATAAAACCCCGGCTCATTGGAGAGGATCATGCCGGGCTGCAGCGCCACCCCGGTAGCGACCTTACCGATGCGCTGCGGACCCTCGTGCACACTCAAATAACTGCCGACCCCGTGACCGGTACCGTGGGCATAGTCCAGTCCCACCTCCCACAGTGAGCGGCGCGCAATCGCATCAATCTGCTCTCCGCAAGTACCCTGCGGAAAACGCAGGGCGGCGATGGCAATATGCCCCTTTAATACACGGGTAAAATGCGCCCGCGCCGGTGCCGGGAAATCCCCCAGAGCCAGGGTGCGAGTCACATCAGTGGTGCCATCGGGGTACTGGGCACCCGAGTCGCACAAATAAATCCCCTCGGGTTTCATAGGCAGGCTGGACTCCGGGCTCACCCGGTAGTGGACTATGGCCCCGTTGGGCCCGTAACCCGATATGGTGTCAAAACTGTTTCCGCGAAAACCCTCTCGCGCTGCACGCTTGCCATACAGCAGCTTAACCGCCGACAATTCATCGAGCCCAGTATCGACCGCTCGGGGTAATTCCGCGAGAAATTCGCACAGCGCCGCCCCATCGCGCTCATGAGCGGCCCTGGCACCGGCCAGTTCCACGGCATTCTTGCAGGCTTTGGCCCCTGAGACGGGATCGCGTTCCTGCACCAGTTGGATATCCAGAGCGCGCAACTGCTGCAGAATCCAGCAATTACTGATCAGGGGATCCACCCAGATCTTGCCGATATGGCGACGCCGCAGGTCCGAAAACAGCAGGCGCTTGTCGGATACCACCGTCACTTCCCGGTCCAGGTGTTCAAGCAGCCCCTCGCCGACCGCCTCCGCCGATAGGTACAGGGTGGCGCTGCCATCCCGGTACAGCACGGCATTGGCCAGGGCGACCGGCAAATGCGGGATATCGTCACCGCGGATATTGAACAGCCAGGCACAGTTCTCGGGGCTTGGCAGCCACAGAGCATCGACGCGTTTCTCCGCCAGCAGCGCGGCTATACGCCGGCGTTTGTCCCTGGAGTGCTCACCACTGAACGCAAAGGGGTGGGGCCGCGCCGTGCCGGATGGCGTCGCGGGCCTGTCTGCCCAGATGGCATCGATAGGGTTCTTCTCCAGTGGTCTCAGGGTAATATCCCGCGCCTTCAAATGCCCCCGCAGCAGGGCCAGGCCCGGTTCCGTGTGCAGGCGTGGGTCATAGCCCAGTGCCTGTCCCTCGCGCAGCTGGTCACAGACCCAGTTGGCAATCTCAGCGCTATCCAGGTTTTCCAACTCTATTGGCCGGCCACCCAGTTGCTGCTGCCCCTGCAGTGTGTAACGCCCATCGACAAACAGAGCGGCCGCTTCCAGGCCAATCACCGCCACACCAGCCGACCCCGTAAACCCGGTCACCCAAGACAGGCGCTCCTCTGCCGGCGGTATATACTCATTCTGGTATTCATCGGTACGCGGTACCAAAAATGCCTCTACCCCCTGCTGTCGAAGCGCCTCTCTCAAAGCCTGTAATCGCCCCTCACTCATACATCCCCCTTCGCTATCTGAGTTCGCCAAGCCAGAGCCTGCGGCCCTGGGTCAGCCACCCTTTGCAGGCAATCCTGCTGTTGACTCAACCGAAAAAACGAGATCATTCACAAAATGTCATGACACGCCAATCCCGCTCTTATCGTGATCCCCATTGGCACCGAAAAATGCGTTTGTGAGATTCTCCCACCAAACTCAATTGTGCAGTATATCCTATCCTGGAAACGCCACTGGAGTGTATAATACGGGCCCGCATTTCTTGCAGAGACCGGGGAATCGAATTTTAAAATATGGGCCAGAGTACTGCCCCGACGGCTGCCGACACTGAGTCATTCTCTTTCCCCATATGAGGCGATTAAAGTCATTGGTTATTCATGCAAAACAAAAACGCAAAAACATTCTGAACTTGCCTGGCCTTCCTCTTACTCCTACGACAACCTGGGCCACCGACATCCCACTAAAGTTGCCTTAACTGTGGAACAAGGGGTATTTTACGGCTGAAATTGACTTCTGGTTGGACGCAACCTCTAGACAGAATAGGGAAAAACGATTTGATTGGATTGACTAAAACGGATTGAGCATCCGTATCTTTATCGGTAAACCTCCGTCTTCAGATTGACCGCCGCTACAATGACAGGCTGCCACGCCTTGAACTGAGCAGCTACCCACACTGCCGCTGAGAGAAGCAAAGAAAACCATAGCGCAAGGTTGTGCGGTAACTGGAACACAGTCATTACCAAAAGTTTCGCTCACTGAACAGAATGTCTGCCAATAGGATCATTTCTGCTGTTAGTTAAAGGAACGAAAAAGGCCACCGTGACACCCTTCACGCGCCTTCATGGCATAACTTCCTTGTCCCCGGCCCTTGGAGAAGATAAATGCTCGCAAGAAGTTGGCGTTCCTTATAAAAATCCCCTCATCAGGAAATAATCATGAAGAAACTCTTTTTGATTCTCACTGCTCTGCTGCTGGCGTCCTGTAGCGCTCAGGCTGTGAAGACCGCGCCCGAAGATCCATTAATGGCACTTACCCGGCAGGCGGCACAATCACCGGGATCGGTCAGTTTCCCCACTTACTGGGAAGCTTACCTGAAATCCCCCCAATCGCTCAAAACAGTGACCGCACAGGCGCGCTATCTCGAAGAGATGGCCTCTGTGGAATCAGGAGAGAAAACCTGCGAGGCAGTTAACTGGCAACAGATTACTCAGCAAAATACCATCTCCCTGCTGCCACACCTCAGCGCCACCGAATGCTATGAAACCCTCGGCAAAACAGAACTGGCTCTGTTCCATCAAAACATCTTTACTTTTATTGCAACCGGTATCTTGTCCAAACACAGCGGTGATACCTACTACAGCGCCTATGAAGTCGCAAGCTGGGGGGACGCGGAAGACCTGCTTTCCCTTTCCGGCTATGAGATTGTCGACAGTTATTTTGAGTTTGCCGAGAGCCGCAACGGGCTGTACCGGGTCTATAATGTCCGCACACAGAATAACAATAAAGTCGCTAAAATCTATTTTGACAACAGCCGTTTTCTTCATCGCCTGCTTGCAGTCGAGCATCCTTTTGCCGGTCTGTCAGACGCACTCTATCGTGAAATTCTGCAACCATTGGCAGACTCCGATTACGCGGCACGCCAAGCGGTCGGACAGGTTTATCACGCAGAGGGCGAGTTTCAAAAAGCGGAGCAAGCTTACTTGGATGCCATTGGCATGGGTTCTGTTATGGCCAATATCAGCCTCGGCAAACTTTGCCTGGCTGGAGAATCGACCAGGTTCTCACAAAGCGAGTGTGCGCAACTCTTTGTCTCCGCATCAGATCATGGACTTGAAGAGGCAAAGATCATGCTCGCCTATATGGCTTATATCGGCCTCGGTATAAAAGCCGACCCCGCACTGGCAGATCAACTGCTGGACAGCGCTGCGGTATGGATGCCCGCGGGACAGGCCGAATACGAAATAGCCTTACTGCTGGCTTCGGCGGAATTCACCAGCCCCAGGGAAAAGCTGGCACAGGATTTTCGCCAGGTATCCGCCGCAAAGGGATATCCTCTGGCTTTATTGGCACTAGCCCTTGCCCAGCTCAATGCAGATCAAAAACCATTGGATGAATTTGAACCACTAATTCAACAGGCCGTCGACACCCACTTCCCGCCAGCGCAATTTTTCTATGCCCGCTACCTGCTGGAGAAAAAAGGCGAGCACTCGGTAAAGACCGGTCTCGCCCTGCTGGACAAAGCCGCTTCGGCCGACTTTCCGCCAGCCCTCAATCTGAGAGCGCGGATTGCTGAAGCGGGGCTTTTCGGACGAAAAATAGATACTGCTCAAGCCCTGCGGGACTACGAAGGCGCAGCCGTACGCTGGTATCCACCAGCACAGCTTCACATGGGCATACTCAACTCCACCGGCAGGTTTATGACAACCAACCACGACATTGCCTATGGCTGGTATGCCCTTTGCGCCAAAGCCGATAACCTTGATTGCCTCACAAACCTCGGCTACGCCACTGCCCTTGGGACGGGCGTGGAACAAAATTACCAGCGCGCAGTCGAAATTTACCAGTATGCTGCAGCACAGGGATCTGCCAGGGCCAGTTACAATCTCGGGCAGCTCTATCGGCTCGGCCAGGGCGTAGAGAGAAATCTGGAGCAAGCGATTGATTACTTTACACAGGCGGCGGAGGGCGGATCAGCTGATGCCATGAATGCCCTGGGTCTAATCTATCTGAATTCGGCCCCGGAATTTCAAAGTTACCCCACAGCCCTGTCCTGGTTCGAGCGGGCTGCGGAGAATAATTCCAGATACGGCTACTTTAACCAGGCCAAAATGTACGAGCAGGGACTGGGGACTGAAAACGATCAATCCCGCGCTTTGGCCCATTACCGGAAAGCCTCGGATCTCGGACACGATATCGCCTCGCTTAGACTTGCCCAGGCATACAACTCTGGGGAGGCCGTCGATAAAGACCCCAAAATGGCAGCGCACTTTTTGAAACTTGCCGCCGAACAGGGCAATCATGGAAAGATAAAACGTGCTTTGGCAATGTGTCAGGAATCACAAAACTGTATCGAACAGGATCTAGAGCGGCTTTTCGGTCTTTTATCCACTGAGGGGTGATATTTTATGTTAATTGCTTCACTTACAGCGGTCACAGGGGTATTTCCAGGTACGCCACCTTCACAAAAATTCGCACCCTCAAAAGCGGTGCCATTTTTCACTGCAACTGCCTGATAAGTTTCAAATATGATCCAATAACGGGAAAAATAATTGCCAAACAGCCAACCTGGTAGACGTTTAATTTTAAAAGCCCTGTAAATGCATCTTACTTCACAGAATACGAGTCAATTGATTCTTATAATTTGACCCCCGTATATCCAAGCACAACCCAATTGGTCGGAACCATCATGAATACCCCTATAAGGCTCCTTGCCGCAATCAGCCTGTCTGTTACCTTTACTGCCTGTGGTGGCGGTGGCGGTTCTAGCAGTGAAAATGATACTGAAACGGAAACGCCCGCGGTGATCAGCGGTGGCGAAGGCCGTGTTATGGAAAACAGTGAGGCCACGACCACCGGCAAGCTAACCGATAGCGCCAATGCCAATCAGACCTTTGAGGCGAATAGCTTCCAGGGAACCTATGGCAATCTCAAGACATCCGAAGATGGCAGTTGGACCTATACCCTGGAAAGCGAACTCGCAGACCCCCTGAATGGTGGCGAACAGGCAAGCGAGACATTTACCGTTGGTGTCGCCGATGGCACTCGCACCACGAATATCACTATTTCAATCACCGGTTTTGACGACCCCTACAGATTCGAACCCGAATCGCCTCTGGCCATGCTGGTAGTGGACAGCAAGGAGTCCGCCACAGGCAGGCTGTCTTTGAATGATGTGGATGGCAACACCCCGGTGTTTGTCAGTGGCACCATTGCCGGACGCTATGGCGATTTCACACTTTCTGCAAGTGGCGAATGGGAATACACACTGAATAGTAAAGCGGACAGCATCAGGAAAGGGGATCTCAGCGAAGATTCCGTCACATTTACATTAAGTGATAATTCAGAGCAAATCGTTGTCTTCTCCATTGCCACCCTCGAGCCTAAAGAAAGCAGTATTGTTTTTATATTGATGAATTTTTCCGATGGGATGGCCACAGACCGGGCCGACATTTCTGATATTGCGGATATGGTATTCAATGATGTGGATTCCCTCGATAACACCTATCGGGAAAACTCCCTGGGCCAGTTGAAGTTCCTTCGTCACCGCGTGAGTGACAATACCCTCCAGCACTACTGCTACGGCGAGGCCAACAGGGAAGAGAGTTCCATTGATTGCATTCGCTTTGATATTCCGGACAACCAGAATGGCGGCACCCTGAGTATTGCAGACGCAGCAGCCCGCGCGAAAGCCGGCCAGGAGGGGGAGTACACAGACAGTGGGCATTCATGGCGTAACATGGCCTACCGGTGGGCAGAAAACAACCTTGTCGATGAGAACGGCGCACCTCTGGCGCTGAACAAATGGCGCCATCGGGTCTATATATACCCCCGGGCCGCCTATCGCGAAGGTCTCGTGGGGTACGGCGTTGCCGCCGTGGGTGGAAAGTGGAGTATGGTGGCTTCCGATTCGGACCAGCTTCTTATGGGGCACGAGTTGGGACACAATATCGGTCTCGGCCACGCTGGCTGGGACAATAACAATGACGGGGATACCAATGACAGTGGAGAGGATGAGTACGGCACTGGCGGCGCTTTTATGGGCAACCGCTCCCAGTCGAGGCTCTTTGGCAGCGCCCACCGGGAATACATGGGCTGGTATCGCATATTCCCCGAATACACTGTTACCATAAAGCAGAACCCAAGCAGCTCCCAAGATCTGGAGATACAGGCCATTGAGCTGACTGCTGAGGATCGGTCCGGCACCCTGCCACAGCAACTTAAAGTAGAGAGTCCCGGCAGCAGTAATGGCCAAAGCCATTACTATGTCAATTACCATGTGGCGCACAATGAGCTTAATCCCCGGCCACATCATGCGCATTCAGTGACAGTTCATTACCTCAATGATATAACTTCCAATCATGTTGCTGTGCTTGCGCAGCCTGGAGATGACTTTACCGATGATGCAATAGGATTGAAAATTGAATATAAGTCCCGAAATGCCGAAAACCAATCGGCAGTTATTTCCGTAAGCTATAGCCAGTAATCACGACACAATGGTTACAACCCACAAGGTGGATATTATGTTTCGAATTCTAGCGCTTTTGGCCGGACTACACTTTTCTCTCTTCGTCCAGGCCGAGGAAGTCGTCACCGGGACCTTGGAAGAAATTATCGTAGAGGATTTTGAATCCGGAAAATCCGAGCACCGCTTCTCCCTTAAAGATGAGCAGAGTGGCAACTACTACTTTATTGATGCCGAAGACATCAAGAAAAAAGGCATGAAGTCCGGCGACAGGGTAAAAATCCGGGGAGAGCGCCGCGAAAAACGCATGCTTCACATTACAGAGTCCCAAAAACTCAAACCTGAAGGGGATGAGTAACGGCTTCAGCTTATTTATTGGCACACATATCGTGATCGGTCCTGCGTTTTTATAGCTTGTCATCCCGGCCAGTAGGGCAGAAGGGAAGTAACTTGCTCTTTGGCCATTTCCCGCACCAATTGTCGCCCCGCTCAAAGGCGGGGGGACAATCATAATTAAGCGCATCTTCACACACCAGCAATCACTATCCCGGTGTGCCCATGCCTTCCGAAAACCCGACGAACATTGCACTCCACCCACGGCGCATCGATGCGGTGAAGCCTAATATCCAGAATGGGTAGGAGTGCCCTCCCTGTTCCCACGGCGCCCGGAGCGACTTCTACTATTGCGATCACCGTGATGATGGCCTTTTCCGCGAACACTCTCTACGCGCTTGTGGCGACCAGGGCGCTGCTTTTGTCCATCACCGCGTCTCGGGTTACCGGAGGCCGGCACCTGATGAGCGGGTTCGAAACCCTCAACCTGCTCCCGTGGTACTGCTTTACCAATCAGGCGTTCGATATCCCGCAACTGTTTGAACTCATCCGCGCTCACCAGGGACACCGCCTGGCCGTGTGCACCGGCGCGCCCCGTGCGGCCGATTCGGTGTACATAATCCTCCGGCACATTGGGCAGATCGAAGTTCACCACCTGGGGCAGCTGGTCGATATCAATCCCTCGGGCGGCAATATCCGTAGCAACCAGGATCTGTACCTTGCCCCCCTTGAACTCTGCCAACGCACGGGTACGCGCATTCTGGCTCTTGTTGCCGTGGATGGCTACAGCACGAATACTGTCTCCCTCCAATTGCTTTACCAGACGATTGGCACCGTGCTTGGTGCGACTAAATACCAGGGCCTGGTGCCAGTTATTCTCGCGGATCAGGTGGCTCAACAGCTTCGTCTTTCGCGTCTTGTCCACGGGGTGTAGCTTCTGACGTACGGTTGCGGTGGTGGAGTTGCGGGGACTGACATCAATCTCCAGTGGATTGTTGACCAACCCTTTGGCTAACTGACGGATTTCCGGGGAAAAGGTCGCAGAAAAAAGCAGGGTTTGGCGCTTGGGGGGCAGTATTTTCAATATCCGTTTGATATCGTGGATAAAGCCCATATCCAGCATGCGATCGGCTTCATCCAACACCAGGGCCTCCAATTGATCGAAGCGGACGGCACCCTGGCTGTACAGGTCCAACAAGCGCCCCGGTGTCGCCACCAGCATATCGGTACCGCCGTGCAGGCGCGAGATCTGCGGATTGATTTTGACCCCACCAAATACCACCGCATGGCGCATTGACAGGTACTTGCTGTAGCTCTGCACATTCTCAAATACCTGTGCCGCCAACTCCCGTGTGGGCGTCAGTACCAGGACGCGAACCTGGCCCTTGCCGGCGCGCTTACCGCTGCTCAGACGATGCAATAACGGCAGCGTAAAACCTGCCGTTTTCCCAGTACCCGTTTGCGCCGCCGCCATAACATCCCTGCCCTGCATCACCGCCGGGATAGCCTGGGCCTGGATCGGCGTAGGGGCACTGTATCCCTGCTCCGCAACGGCGCGGGCAATATCCTGGGTCAGGCCCAGATTTTCAAACAACATAAATAACCTCAAACTGCACTACAGGCGCAATCAATCACACCCCTCCACGGGGGTGCTAAAAAAAGAAATCGGTGTCAGCATTCCGAGCTGGTTGGCGCTCGGTGCACACAGCCGTCTATACACCGGCAAAAACCGGTGCGCGGCATTCGGTAGAAAATTCCGGGAAGAATTTGAGAATCATTCCGGTGGGGATGTCGGAGAGTGACCGACCTACAAATGACGCAGCTGAGCAATCTCAGCGACGGCACTATACCATAAATGGATTGACTGTATAGTTTTATCTTTTGTTAACCCGGTATCCCCACTGGCAATGGACCGCTGATCAAGGGTCTTCTTGGGACCGCTTGTCCATGGGCTCAGGCGTAACCAGATTCCACCAGAAGTCGAACTGATCCATCAGGGACAGCAACAACTTTAACTGCTCTGCATCCCCTTCGATATTCACCGAGCCGTCTTGGATTTTCTCCTGGATGGTCGCGGTGCCGAGGAGGAGATCGTTAAGATCGCTGCGCTTAATGGTGACGCTGCTATGGGGGTTGCTCACCGGTGGAGCATAATTCAGTACCGCATTCTCCAGCACCAGAGCGTATTGCTCATTGATATCCGGCAGGGTGATATTGATGGAAATCTGTTTCCCTGCTGCCCTGGGTCCATTCAGGCGAATCCCCAGATAATCAAATATCAGTTCAGTGGGCATGTTGCGGAGGGTATCGGGACTGGCAGTAAGCGGCACCGGCAGCCGCTCAATGCCATCGCGCAGCTCCTTGGCACCACTCAGGAAGAAATTTCTCCAGGTTCCATTTTCCTGCTGGTATCCCATCTGCTCCAGGGCATCTGCCAGTAGATCCCTCGCCGCACGATTGTTGGGTTCAGCGGAAACCAGCTTGTCCAGCACCTCCGCCACCCAGCGATATTCCCCCGCGTTGTAGTCCTGCTTGGCCTGCTGAATGATATTGGCCGCTCCCCCCATATACTGTACATATTTCCTGCCGGCGGCAGTGGGTGGCATCGGGTAGAGGCGCGCGGGGTTGCCGTCAAAAAAACCGAGGTAATAATTCCACACAGCCCGAGTATCGTGATTAACACTGCCATAGTAGCCGCGGTTGGCCCAATATTGGGACAGTTCTGGCGGCAACGCCATCATCTCTGCCGCTTGAACCATGTTATAACCATGGTTGGCCAGGCGCAGGGTCTGGTCATTGAGGTACTTGTACAGGTCCCGCTGTTTCTTCAGGTGATTAACTACATTCTCTTTACCCCAGGTGGGCCAGTGGTGTGGCGCAAACAATACTTCCGCTTTATCTCCCCAGCGCTGCAGGGTTTCATTGAGATAGCGGGACCATTCCCGCGCATTGCGCACCTTGGCGCCGCGCAGTGTATAGAGATTGTGTAATGTGTGCGTGGCATTTTCGGCAGCGGTGACCGCCTTCAGCTCGGGAATAAAGAAATGCATTTCCACCGGTGCTTCGGAACCCGGCGCCATTAAAAAATGGAAGGTTAAGCCATCAACCTTGAGAGTCTGACCAGTTTCTGTAATCGTGTCTGTAGGCTCGATCAGGGTGACTGTGCCAGTGGAGGTTTCCAGGCCAAGTCCTGCACCCAGGGTGCCCTTCGGGTCTTTGGCAATCAGGTTACCGTACATAAAACTGGCCCGGCGCGCCATATGATTACCGGCGAAGACATTTTCACTGACCGCCTCAATCAGGAAATCCTTGGGGGCAATGATTTTGACCTTGCCGGACTTTACATCCTCCTCGTCCACTACACCGCGAACGCCGCCGTAATGGTCCACATGGCTGTGGGTGTATATCACCGCAACCACCGGCCTGTTACCGCGATGCTGCCGGTATAACTCCAGTGCCGCTTTGGCGGTTTCCGCGGATATGAGTGTGTCCATTACAATGACGCCGCTATCGCCTTCAATAAAGCTGATATTGGAGAGATCGGCACTGCGCACCTGATAGATACGTGGGACCACCCTGTAAAGCCCCCCTTCTGAGATCAGCTGAAGCTGGCGCCAGAGGCTCGGGTTGGCGGTCTCAGGTGCCGCTTGACCCCGCGCAAATTGGTATGCCTCCAAATCCCAAACCCGATCCCCTTTATCGTTCTTGATAATGCCATTGTCCGGTAGCGGGGCAATGAATCCGCGCTTAACGTCTTCAAAGTCCTGTCGATCATCAAATGGCAGCGCTTTCAGAACCTTCTGATTTTCGTTTTTGGTGACGACGCTCGCGGGGTTTTGCGCATTGGCAAAAGAGAGGCTGGGAAGCTGTAGCAATACAGTGAAAAATACGAGCCTGAAAAGAAACGCCTTCATTCTCTGATTCACACGCATCACTCTCATCCGGTATTGGAGCCGCTACGCACTCAAAAAGTGCTGTGGGACGGGCAAGTGCTTTAACGATACCTTAAAGGAAAACAGGGACGACGCTTCCCCATAGAGAATAGGCAGGATCAGAGGGGCAGGTAGGGATATTCAGCGCCGACAGGCATATTGCCGACAGGTTCTGCAGTGGTCTAGCCTGCGAATCACGGATTGATCTGTTTCCACAAAGATGCCGCGGCCCAGTGCCGGGCTATTGCAGCGCTTTCTTGCTATTGCGCACTGCTCTCGCGTTCTCCATCTCCTGGCGAGCTTCGTCATGGCGTCCCAGGCGCACCAGCACCTGGGCCAGCTCCTCGTAGGCCGCCGCGCTGGGCTGGTTGCGAACGCGCTGACGATAGGTAGACGCGGCAGCGGCCAGCATGCCCTGTTGCACCTGAGCCGAGCCCAGATGGCCGTAGGCGGCGGTATTATTCGGGTCCGCTTCAAGGGCAGTTTGCAAATTGGCAAGCCCCTCGTCCATAAGGCCTTGCTGTATCAGGGCGATACCGAGCCCGGTATAAGCCTGCGTGCTCGGTTGCCTATCAATAACCGCTCGGAAATGGTGTTCAGCCTCTTTAAACTCTGCACCAGCCATCAGGGCAGCAGCCAGATTGTAGTGTGCCGCCGCCGATTCCGGGTCCAGTTCCAGTGACCTGCGATACATTGCCATCGCCTCATCGGGCAGGCCCTGGCGTTCAAGCACAAAACCCAGGTCGTTATAAATCGCCGCCTGCGGCTTGATTGCCAACGACTCACGGTAATGGGCTTCCGCCAATTCAAGCTCGCCAATATCGATAGACACAAGGGCCATATTATTGTGGGACTTTTGATGCTTTGGGTCTATTTTTAATGCTTTCTCCAACGCCACTGCAGCCGCCTCGCTCTTGCCCTGTTGAAACAAGGCAAACCCCTGAGCGTTCAACAGCTTCACGTTTCCGGGTTCCACTGCCAGCCCACGTTCATAGATGCGAACAGCACCGCGGTAGTTGCCGGTTCGTGCGTTGGCCATGCCGGCGCGCAGGAAGGAGTAAGCATCCAGGAATTGCGCCTTGATTTGCCCGATGGCATCCGCCGGCAGCGGAACAAATTCCGGAATATTGCCCGCGCGATCACTGCTAGTAAACCGATCAAGCACCACCGGGGGGCTGGAGCGGCCCGCCTCATCAATATGGGTCAGAAAGAGCTGGGTATAGGGGGTGTTGACCTTTGAAGAGAATACCAGCCAGTGGCCGTTCGACGAGAAGCTGTGCCAGGAATTCATCCGCGCGGTATTCGCGCGCAGGCGCCGGGCTTTGCCGCCTGCGGCCGGAATAATGTACAGCGCACTATCCGGCATCAAAAGCATGTAATTTTCCGCCTGGGTGAAAACGATCCATTGGCCGTTGGGGGAAAACTTCGCGAAAAAGTTACTCTTGTGGTTGTGGGAGGCGCCCGCTACAGGTTCGGCTGTGCCACCCAGGCCCCTGTTGAAAGGCACGCGGTACAAATCGAACTTATACGGCTGCTGGTCCTCAATAAATTCCGGCACATCCTTTTCGTTCAGCAGAATGCCGCTCGATTTGGCGATGGCATCATTCTGGTAGACCCTGGTGCGAGCGAATACGATTGACTTGCCATCGGGGCTCCAGGTCGGGTTGGTTTGTACATACTCTGGGTCGTCGGCTCCTGGCAGCGGCTTGTAAGTGCCCTCTACCGTATCGTAGACCACCAGAATACCCTTGATTGGGAAAAAGAGCTGGGAAAATTCGATACCCGGCGTCGCCACAAATACTGCTCGGTCCTTGACGGTGCTGATCACATAGCGGCCGTCCGGAGAGATCTGGGAGAGCAGGCCGAAGGTGGCTTCGCCGTCGCCCCGCTTGTAATCGCTCCAGGTGATGATCTTGTCATCACTCAACACCATCCGCTCCTCAGTAGAGAGGATGGCGTAACCGCCTTTGTCGTTGCCATAATCGACATCGAGACCCAACACACCACCATCACCTGAGAAAGAGTGGCAATTACCGCAGACCGGCAAGTCCTCCAGCACAATGGGGGGGCGATGTTCGGAATCGATAGACCCAAAGCGCCAGCGGATTTGCGAGGGGTCTTGCACAGCACTGATAAACGGCAGGGGGACCTCCCGGTAGAAGATCGCATCTTCTACCGGATCTGTTGAAGTGCGAATCCGAACAGTCGCAGCGGCGGCGACTTTGCCGCTGGCATCAACGCCAATCACCGCCAACTCGGTGTCGCTTTTGAGGGAATGCCGCTTGATGTCAGACCAGTCTTGTTCTGAAGGGCGCCAGCGTGATTCTGCACTATCAAAACGAAGTACCGCTTCTTGGCCATGAAAACGCAACATCACCTGCCACCGCGCAACACCTTCGGTCTTATCTTCCCAGACGACAGTGGGCGCCACAATTTCCGGTGGAAACAGTGTCCCATCCAGCGGATAGATAATTTCCAGCTGCCCCGCTGGCATGCTGGGAAAAGGGAACACGGTGGTGGAGCCGGCTTCCGGCCCACAGCCACATAGCACGAGCAGGACGCTGAGAAGACCAGCGCAGACTGAAAATGTATTCACATGTACAGGCGATACGATGGATCGTTCGTTGATGCCCGGAGCCCTTCACTGAGGAAGAGGCCCTTCCATTATGCGAGAATATTACAGGCCGTCACCACAACCTCAGGGGGCTCGGTGAGTGTGGAGTACATTGGGGTTGAAGTCAATTGAGAGCCCGCTGGACGGGGTTCCCGAATTGTCATGGGCCGGTTTGTGATGACAGTCCCATATTGGCGATTGACACCTATAGATCATCCATGTACGAATGGTGTGAATTGGAACTGCACACACCACAAGCGCTGATCATAAACTCATGTAGGCCCTTTTCAAGTCGGGATAACAAGATGCATGTGCGCTTTACCCTTCAAATATTTGCTGTCGCCCTGCTTGTCAGCACTACCGCAGCTCGGGCGGGTATTCTGCGAGTTTACCCCGGAGAATCCATCCAGGCGGCAATCGACGCAGCGAATCCCGGCGATACCATCCTTGTCGAGCCCGGTGAGTATTATGAAGACGCCGGAAGCATCTATGGTCTGCGCATCACCACGGACAACCTCCGCTTGATTGGAAAGTCGAAAAACAGCCATAGCCACCCCTCCGATAAAGCCGGGCAGATGTCCAACAGGGTTCGTCTTATCGCCAATGGCGCCCAGGAGACTGGCGTTTACGTAGCGCCCGCGGGTTGTGAGTACAAAAACAGCGCCTGTGCCGAAGAACTGCAGGGATTTTACCTCCGTGGCTTCAGTGTCGAGGGATACCCGGCTAACGGCATCCAGACCCGATGGGTAAACGGGTTTCAATTTGTGCGTAATGTTTCTGTCAATAATCTGAACAATGGTATCTACCCAACCCTCTCCGCCAATGGTTTGGTTCGGGATAATATTTCCTACGGCTCCCTGGATACCGCCATGTGGGTTGCGGGCTCCGAAAACATTCGCGTTATCGGCAACGAGCTGTTCGGTAGCGTTATTGGCTTTGAAATTACCGTGTCCAATCAGGTCCTGGCAAGTCATAACAAAATATACGACAATACGGTGGGTATTGGCTTGTTTCATCCCAACGGTGCGGGCAACCCACCGCTGCCGGTGATGGAAAATTGGGTTATTGAACACAATCATATCTATGACAATAACCGGCCGAACGATGCCCCAGATGGCAGCTTCCAGGCAGACCTCCCCCCGGGGGCGGGTGTGTTGTTGATGGGGGTGAGTAATCATGTGGTCGGTAAAAACCGCGTCGCGAACAATGGTTTTGTTGGCATCGGCATATTGGGTTGGTGTAGTGCTACTACTGGCACCGACAATAGCTGCGAAACCAGACCGCCGATTTCTGATCCGGCGGCAAACGATAACCAAATCTCCCTGAACACACTGAACGGCAACGGAGAAAGCCCACCGGGAGGCATTCTCGACTTCCTCGCTGCGGACCTTGTCTACTTTCAACTTGAGGTCACCGTTGGCGCCGGAAATTGTTTTAAGAACAACAAACCCGAGGGCTTAACGTTTGTATCCTCGGCCCCGAATGGTGAGCTGCCCTCCGACAATTGTTAGAGGCAGTTTTCTCCGATTTAACCACCGATATTGTGTAAGCGGCCTGGCCCTACAGGCCCTTTTGCTGCGAAAAGGAGCCCAGTGACTTTCCACCCTCCCGTTGAGTCATTTAAAATCCATGGTTGTCCAGTCGTCCTGCGCTGCATTGAGGGCTGCAGGGCCCGAGAACTCTTCCTACACTGTCAGGCTCCGACTCACCGGGCTGATGTCGGTGCCCAGGCAGCAGCAATCTACAGGGCGATACAAAAGGCTCTACTCGCCAAGGGCGGAAGTACCGCTTCAATCATTTCTGAGATGGTATTCCTGCAAAATCTTCCCGAAAATATCGCCTCTGTGCGAAAAGTAAGAGAACAGGTACTCGCCGCAAGCGGGGGAAAGGGCATCGCACCTGCCCGCACAGAAATCGGACAACCCCCGCTGAATGCCCAAGCCCACCTCGAAGTTCTGGTACAGGCGGTCATCCCCGGCACATCAATATTCAGTCTGGCCACTGTCGAGACTACTGCAACCTGCAACAGTACCGCCAGCAACTCTGGGCGTGGTTTGCGGGTTAAGTTAGGGGATGAAACCCGTGTACTCGCCAGTAGTCTCTGCAGCGCAGGCGACAATGTCCATGAGCAGACATACGGCGTGTTCGAACTGGCCGAGAACTTACTGCAACAGGCGGGCCTGGCGTTTAGCGACGTAGTGCGCACCTGGATTCACCTTCGTGATATAGACCGTGACTACAATGACCTGAACCGGGCACGCCGGGCATTTTTCGTCTCGCGAGAAATTCGGCCCGCTCCGGCCAGCACGGCTATCGGCGGTAGTCTGGCCGTTGAAAGACACAAATTGTGCCTCGGTTTCTACGCAGTGACAGGGCACAACCCTGTAGCGCGCATCCCGATGCACTCACCCACCCTGAATGAAGCCCCGGAATACGGTGCGGATTTCGTACGCGGTATGCGGGTCGCTGAATCGAATAAGACCATGCTTATTGTTTCCGGAACTGCCAGCGTTGACCTGGCTGGCAGATCGGTCCATGTAGGTGACTTTAGCGCGCAAACAGACCGTATGCTGGCGAATATGCATGCCTTGCTGAGAGGCCAGGGCGCGACTTTTGATGATGTTGTTGTCGCGATCACCTACGTAAAACGGCCATCCGATCAGTTGCTCCTGCTGGATAGGTTTCGAAATGCAGGCTTCGAAGGCTTCCCTCACGTTTGGGTTCAGGCTGATATTTGCCGCCCGGAGTTACTCTGTGAAACGGAATTAATCGCCGTCTTGCCCTGTATTCAATAGGTATGGCAGGAGCAAAGCTCATTACACGAGACTTAAGGGCGTCTCTGAAAATTGAATTTTCCTCAACTTTACTGCCCTGAAGCCCCTATTTTCCAGTGATGATGGGCACCGGAAAGTAATTTTTATATAGGCGCTTATCCAGCCCCACTTTTGTGATTCCAGGGCAGTCACCTTATTGAAGAGCTTGTATCTGTCAGATTAAATCTGCGGACTCTTTAAAAAGTCAATTTATGCGCATAGAATGCGTATTCGGCCCTCAACAAACAAATCTTGCTATGGTCTTTCCCCTACTTCGTTGCTCCAAGCCCCACTTCAAGGCAGGGGCCAAAATTTATACAAGAAAAGTTTACAAAGAAGGAGTGTCTCAATATGTCTACAAAAACCCCCTTCGATAGCTTCGGTGCTTAGAAAGATTGCTTGTAGGCAATAGATTTAAGGGGTGGAGCCTTGGAGAGTATGATTGACCTGAGTTTAAATAACTTGGCAGGTGGGATATTTAGCTACTTGGTAGTATTGAAGCCGCTAAGATTCTAACTGAACATTGAAAATGTATACAAAACACGGGGCGGGCATTATCCGGAAAAACATATGGACTCATTCTACAAACGATATTGCAATGGCGAATGCGACAAAGTATGGGATGAACTCATCTTGCTGGGTGACAAGGTTCGCTCTAGGGCTGTAATCTCTGACGCACAATCTGTTGCCCGTGAATTCGTCAGTCGATGCCGAAAAAACCTCATGCTGTTGCACGCTCGATTGCAAGAGATAGGTTACCAATTTGCATCACCCGAAAACGCATTACGTAAACCGACGAAGTCTGAACTTGAACAACTCGATGTTATCGAGAGCAAATATGGAACCCTTCCAATTATTTTACGTGCATGGTACGAGACTTTCGGTTCCGTTGATTTCCGGCAATCAAGCGAGCAACTGCAACATCCTGATGGGATCAAGCCACAAAAAGGCCCTGCCGTCTACGGCCTTGGCAGTCATCCGGCGATAGTGTTTGTCGACTTGAATGAATCCCTCAAAATGATCACTGAAATTGATAAAGAGCGGGTTGCATGCATCCAAGAAGCGAAGAAGAACGGCTACTACGATCCAGAAATGGAAAAATATGAGCCCTTCTTTCCGCTGGGTGGCTGGACGTCAAATTGTGAACCCAAGGGATTTATTTTGCCGGATCATAAATTTGATGGTGTAATTTATAACGACGGCGGTGGCGATATGTATTTTGCTTACGAACTGAGAAATGCATTTCGGTGGGGTGGATTTCCATTCTGGTCTCACTCACTCAAGAATAGAAACTTTTATTCTCCCTTCGAGTATAAACCAAATTTTAAAAAAATTGCACCAGTCCTGCAGCGTGATTTGGCAGCTGTATAAAATGGTTGATATGGATGACCAGCTCAGCTTTTCTAGCTTTTATTAATAAGGGATCCTTCCCGCCATGTAACGTCAAAGGTTCTCTAAATAACGATGTAAATATTTTACTGGATAGAAAGGTTTTAGATGTCAGGCACGGTTCGCCACTAATGGCCTTAGCTGTTGTGAGGAATTCAATTGTGTGACTACGGTCTTTAAATTCTGCCCACCGGAGTCTTGAGAGTAAATTATGCTCAGGATCATGGCTCTTTATATTTTATACCTAGGTTCAACTTGTAAGTGCATATCTCAAAGGAGCTAGAAAAAAATCGACCAGTTACCCCTAGGCTTCGCGCTTTTTCTCCGGCAAGAGATATGCACTTACAAGTTGAATCTAGGTTATAAAACCGGACCAATAGTTGCAATAACGTTATGCCAGATCCTTTTGCGACGTCGCCAAGCAAGAACATCTTCAATGACTACAGGATCTGATCGGGCGATATACTCGGATTGGCGCTCCTGTATATCATTGCTCACCGACTCATCATACAAAAGCAAATTGTTTTCGTAATTGAGGTCAAAGCTGCGTAAATCCAGATTGGATGATCCTATCAGGCTGACAACCCCATCTATTGTGAGTGTTTTGGCGTGCAGTAAACCGTCTCTGAATTCATATATTCTAGCACCAGCCTCCAGAAGCTTCCTATAATAGCTGCGGCTGGCCGCTGACACCACCCACGAATCATTATGTTTGGGAAAGATGAGTGTAACCTTTATACCGCGATGTGCCGCGGCACACAGGGCTTCAAGAACAGTTGAATCCGGCACAAAATAAGGTGTTGAAATTGTCAGCGCTGTTTGTGCCGTGCTAATCAATGTTGAGAAAAGTTGTGGCGTCGAACCCAACCTGCCAGTTGGGCCATCTCCCATAATCTGGGCCGGAATGCCTTGGGATACAGTCGTTATTACAAATGGGAAATTATCCAATGTTTCCCCTGTTGTTTGCACCCAATCACTGGCAAAAATCACCTGATTTTGTGCGACGACGCTGCCTTTTACTCTCGCCATTATATCAACCCAAGGTGCGTATTTTGCCTTTATTCTAAACTCTGGATCTGCACAGTTTTGGCTGCCGCAATAGGTGATTGCGTTATCAATGATAGTTATTTTTCGATGATTACGTAAATCAATGCGACTGGTCAATATCGTGTGAATGGGATGTTTCAGTGACAACGATACCGCAGTATGCACGCCCGCGGCACGCATTTTTTTCCAAAGATGAGAGTTAATAAAAGCACGTGACCCTAAACCATCCACCATCACTCGGCATACCACCCCTCTTTGTGCGGCACGGATAATGGCTTTGGCAGTAGCGATACCCGTATTATCTTCAAGCCAGATATAATACAGCACATGTACATGATCTTTAGCAGCCTCTATATCCTCAATTAACCGTTCCCTGGCAGCAACCTGGTCAGGCATCAGCTCAACGCTATTGCCGTCAGCAGTATGAAACCCATTTACCGAAGCGGCATAGGAAAATCCAGGCCGGTATGCAGGGGCAATCAGCTTTTGTGTCAAATTTGCATTACTAAAAACAGCTGTACATCGTGATTTTATTTCACACCAAATAGCGCTATGACGCTCTTTGGCATGATGGCCAAGATCTATTTCTCCGAACAAGAAATAGAGGGCACCTCCCACATAAGGTAAAATGAGAACAACGACAAACCAGGCTAGGCGGGAGGTGGGTGATAAATCATCACGCAATAATATGCGAATGGTAAACCCAACAACAATAATGACATGCAGTATTAAAAACATAAAATTTCAGGATCACAGGATACAGCTTATCTGTTGATATGCTGCCTAATAGCAGGATTTTCATATCAGATGCGCTGGTGTCTGAGGCCCTCGTCTTCCATTAAGGGTTTATGTTAATCCCGGCATTTTGTGTTTCGGGCTAAATCCCCGAAAACAAGCCAGCATCAAAGTGACAAGCATACCAGTAAATGTATCGTCATGCATTGTATTATCCTGTTTGGCTAGCCACGCCAATAAGAACAGGGTATCTGGCAGGCTTGACTTATCTGCTGACGGTATTTGAAGCGTTTATACAGTATTGTGGGTGGCATATAAGCGCCACGCGCATCAGATTTGATCTCCATAATACGCAGTGGCTCTTTAAACAGGACCTTTACACTCGATTGTGCTAATCTAGTGGGAAAACATTCGTTGGCCTTTGCTGTTGCCACCATTACAGTTTTGAGTGGCACGCCTGATATCTCTAATCAATGAATCAGCCATATCTCTGGAAAATCCCTCGCGAACCACAAGGCGCAATATAGACATATCTTGAATATTCTCTGGCATTGTATACGCGGGTACCTGCCACCCGTACATTCTCAGCGCATCAGAGATATCGTACTCGGTAAATCGCACCTCGCCGGTAACATGAAACACCACAACCGGAATACTCTCTCCATTATTGATAACGGAGAAATCACCAAGCTTTTCAATTTCCGCAGCCAGATACAGCGCTGTTGATTGGAGGTTCTCCATAATTCGCTTGTAGCCCTCAAAACCTAAACGAATAAAATTATAGTATTGCGCTACTATTTGGTTTCCAGGCCTGGAGAAGTTCAACGTAAACGTTGGCATATCACCACCCAAATAATTAACATGAAAAACCAAGTCAGCTGGAAGTTCATCGGAATTACGCCACAATATCCACCCGACTCCAGGATAGACGAGGCCGTATTTGTGACCTGAGACATTGATAGATTTTACCAGCGGCAAACGAAAATCCCATTTCAAATCCGAATGTAGGAATGGTGCAACAAAGCCACCACTGGCTGCATCAATGTGCAGTGGTGTGTCATATCCTGTTTGCTCATTATGCGCCAGAAGAGCATCGTGAATTTGTTCAATTGGCTCGAACTCGCCCGTATAGGTCGTGCCAAGAATTGCGACAACACCGATGGTATTTTCATCAACTAGAGATAAAACCCCCTCCTCGTGGATCACATAGCGTCCTGGCTCCATTGGGACGTACCTAGGCTCGACATCCCAATATCGGCAGAATTTCTCCCATACAACCTGGACATTACTGCCCATAACCAAGTTGGGCTTGTCCACTGCCTTGCCCTTATTTTTCATGCGTTCACGCCATTTCCACTTCAGTGCCATTCCCGCCAGCATAACCGCTTCACTTGACCCAATAGCAGATGTCCCTATGCCTCCCTCCGGTGCGTTGAACAAATTCGAGACGATATTGATACACCGCTCTTCAATTTGTGCAGTTTGTGGATATTCGTCCTTGTCAATCATATTTTTATCAAATGTTTCAGCCATCAATGCTTTTGCCTCTGGCTCCATCCAGGTTGTAACAAAAGTGGCTAAATTAAGTCTGGCATTTCCATCCAACATCAATTCGTCATGAATCAAGCGATAAGCTACCGTTGGAGACATCTCCCTTTCAGGAAGAGTAAATTTTGGTGTTGGTTCAGTCATTTCTCTGGAACCGTACCCAGGTGTTAACCCACCTGCCTTCTCGATATCATTCTTAATGTGAAAAACCATCTTATCCCTCTCCGTAAATGAGTGAAGAATTTTGACTTTTGTCAATCCAATTGGATTGGCGTCTATTGATAATGATAAATGCGGCTACAATTGAAACAATGCACACTGAAATCAACAGGGACTCGAAGCCCCACAGTCCCCATGGATTTGGTTCTGGCGGAATAAATCCAATAAGGAGACATGCAAATATGGAAATGCCACCGGTTAAACTGATCCCCCATATCCCAAATCTTCCACCAGGTATTTTGTAGGCCCTATGAACTTCTGGATGTGAATACCGAAGTCGTATTGCAGCCAGGAACATAAGAATATACATCATTGCGTACAGTACAATTGCAGTTGACGTGAGCATTAGGAATATTGTATTCACGTCACTTGATGACAGGAATAACAAACCAATAACAGAAATCAATGTTGCCTGAATCAGTAATAGCCTCACCGGCACATCGTATCGATTGGTTTTTTGAAGATAAGGGGGAAGATTTCCCTCCAGCCCTGCAGCCCATAACCCTTTAATTGGTCCGACAACCCAGGTACTTACTTGCCCCGCCGCTCCCATAGCAATTAAAAAAGCGACTACAGGTATCAGCCAGGAAAGCTGGTAATGTTTTAACAAAATAGAAAAAGCTTGTGTTGCGCCATTAATCGAATCGATCTTTTCAGCGGGCACCACAGCCGCAATAGCAAGCCCACCTAATAATGTCAATACAAATCCGATGAACGCTGCAGTGAACAGTGCAATGGGATAATTTCTTTGAGGATTAACCACGTCCCTTGCATGGCTGGCTGATACCTCTATGCCTACGAATCCAAACACAAAGCTGAGAAACAGTAACAGCCCTGTCGTATCAGTAAAAGAGGGTAGGAAGTTTTCCTGAGTAAGTTGATAATTGACTTGTAATGGGTTGCCCTGCAAAAAATACCAGGCACTACATCCTATCAATAGAAGTGTCGGTGTGATTACTCCTGCAATAAGTGCGACACTTGAAATCAATCCCGATCGTTTGGCACCCTTAAAGTTCATAACGGTGGCCAACCAGTAGATAATAAAAATGGTTATTGCAATAAAATATTTATTATTTCCAAGTTCAGGCGCAAGCACATAGGCCAAAGAACCACCTACATAAGCCAGAATGCTGGTTATCCCGAAGATGCTCTGCACCCATTGCAGCCATACAGCGAGAAAACCCAATTTGGGTCCAAAAGCCGCCTTGACCCAACCATACACGCCATTATGTGACCATCCAGTTGCCAGCTCAGCCGAAACCAAAGCTGCCGGAATCAAGAATAAAAATACTGTAATGAAATTAAAAAAAATCATGTGCATACCGGTTTCGGCCATCACCGGCATGTTTCTCATGGTCATAAACAATGCTGCAGTAATAAAGATCAGCGGTAAAGCGGTCAATTTGTTCGCACTGCGCTCAACTTCCTGCATTGGATTATTTCCCGGACTATTTTGTATTGACATTCACCGATTCCAGATCGCATAAAATTTAATTAATCGATATCCATAAGCGATCATACCAAATGGCAAGACCTACCTCCAGTAGTGTGTGATGTAAAGCATCTGTTAAATCATCAGGCGGGGTGCATTCAGCTTAATTACGGCATTAACAATCAAGGCCATCGGCACCAACAACCTGTATGCCACACTGCCTGTGTCGGCTGACTTTTCGGTCAATATGTTTTGGACATTGTTAATAGTTAAACGCACAAACTATTTGCGCTTTCTAGGCCAAGATGTCCTAACGCGAAAACAAGATAAGCTGCTACCTTAACAGGCCTTTGAATTTACTCTCGAGGAGAAATTATATGCGGGTAAAAACCCTACTTGTTGCATTACTGGCACTTTCTTTTTCAGCTTGCGCCATGGCTGAAAAGAGAGATGGAAAAAAAGACCATCCCTACTTGAATATCACTTGCAGCCAGTTTATCGATTACGATCCAGAGGATTTTGTTCGAGTATACTACTGGTATGACGCCTACTCCTGGATGACCTGGGGTAAGCCACTCATCGAAGAAGATGATTATGTGGAGTGGCATGCAAATATGATCACTTACTGTAAAAACAACAAGGATGGCACCGTATACGAAGCCATTGACGAACTGTATTAATTAGCATAAATAATTCACAAGCCGCTATTGTACCCTGTCATGGTTGATAGCGGCCTTTTTTTGAAGGTGCGAAATGGACAGTAAAAATTCTTGCACAGCGGTCTTCCCTAGTCATGATCTGGCTGAATCGGCCATAAAACCTCTGCAAAACATAGGCATTGATATAAAATCAATTTCAATTATTGGTAAGGATTATCACACAGAAGAGAAAGTACACGGTTATTACAACATCGGAGACCGGGTAAAGTTCTGGGGTAAAAACGGAATATTCTGGGGCAGTATTTGGGGTATTTTATTCGGCGGGGCATTTCTATTCATTCCTGGATTGGGCCCAGTGGCTGTCGCCGGCCCCCTAGTCCAGGTACTTGTTGGCGCCCTAGAGGGGGTTGTCATTGGTGGTAGTTTAGGCGCCCTGGGTGCAGCATTGGTCAGTATTGGCATTCCCAAGGACAGCATCGTTAACTACGAAACTGCTATCAAGGCAGACAAATTCGTTCTGATCGTACACGGTGAAGACAACTTATTGAGTAAGGCCCAAGATACGTTACAAGAGATTTCAGGTGTTGAATCCGTTGATCTGCACAGGAATAACGCCTCCCAGTAACCAAAAGAGCAGCTCTGTACAGTAGCAACATCATGGTATCAAACATTGCGGGTTTGTTGCGGGCGGTCGATTCTGAATCATGCTGATGATACAGACCTGACTTGTTGACAATACAGCACTTAAGGGACAGGTATTATAGCTGAGCTGTTGCCTGTCCCTCTCCTTCAAACCCTGCGATCATTCTGGCAGACCCTGTTGTGCCACACGCCATAGCACCTGCTGTTACTATTGCTTACCCTTGGGTTATATTGTGTTTTTTTAATCTGTATCGCATCGTTTCCCGACTGAGAGAAAGTATTCGTGCGGCAGCAGAGATATTATCCCCAGCCAGGCGCATCGCAGCTTCGCAAACCCGTCTTTCCATACTCTCCAGTGATTCACTCCCATCAAGATTCATCACCACAATAGGAGTTTCCTTGGAGATTACTTCACTACTGGTGGCAGATGTGGATTGCCCCAGGGATAGCCAGCGGTATGGAAAAACCTCACCATCAGACAGTAATACGCAACGCTCAATCACATTGCGCAATTCCCGCACATTACCGGGCCAGGAATACGCCATCATTACCTCCCAGATTTTATCTGGAATTTTATTCACGCACTTACCGGAAGTATGATTGAACTCCTGAATAAACTGCGGGACAAGCTCATAAATATCTTCCAGTCGCTCACGAAGGGGAGGTACTTCAATATTAATCACATTTAGCCTGTGAAATAAGTCCTTTCTAAACTCACCATTTTCGACTTGGTCTTCAAGGTTTTTATTGGTTGCTGCTAGCAGTTGAAAATCAACTTGAACTTCTTTCTCGCCACCAACCCTCCGGAATGATTTATCCTCAATAGCTCTAAGCAATTTCACCTGCAAACTTAGAGGAATTTCACTAATTTCATCCAAAAATAGTGTTCCTCCATCTGCCTGCTCAAATAACCCACGACGCCGACCTTTTGCGCCAGTAAAAGCACCTGCCTCATGGCCAAAAAGCTCAGCCTCAAGGAGAGATTCTGGTATAGCAGCACAGTTCACTTCCACAATACGGAAATCGGCACGCTGACTTGAATGATGGAGAATACGGGCAACAAGCCCTTTGCCTGTGCCTGACTCACCGGTGATAATTACCGAACTAAGGGATACTGAAGTAAATCGTCTTAACAGATAGCGCAAAGAATTGGCCTTTGCGCTGGAACCAGTAAACCGCTCAGCAGAGAATTTTTTTCGATTAGCGTCAGATTCTTCCCATATACGCCTTTGGGCACGGGTACTCCTCAATGCTGACGTAATGACCAGATCCATTTGATCAAAGTCACAGGGTTTTGTGAGAAAATCGAAGGCACCCAGGCGCATCGCCCTGACGGAATCAGGTACGCTCCCATACCCCGTCAGAATGATCCATTCACAAGTACGCACAACATTGGAGGTTTCTTCGAATAGATCAAGACTGTTTCCATCAGGCAATTTCATATCTGCAAGAACGATAGACGGATCACTTGAATTGAGGAGTATTTCCCGACGAGCCTCCTCCAGGCTACGCGCCCACTTGACTTCCCAACCACCCCGCTGCAAATAACGCTTTAATTCACTAGCGAAGAGTTCCTCATCCTCAATAATCAAAATGCTTTCAGCTGACTGAGATGTCATGTCGTACCACAACCGTAACTTTCGAACCCTTCGGATTATTCTCACTAATTTTCAGTGTACCGCCAAACTCGTGTGCAAATCGCAGAACAATCGCCAATCCAAGCCCGGTTCCATGCCTTTTTTCTGAAGAAAAAGCCAGTACTCGTGTATTTCTATCGCCTGTACTGAAGCCTGGCCCGTCATCACAGACCTCTATCTCCAATAGAAAATTTTTGCGCACCTTAATATGTACAGTAATATGGCCGTCTTTATCCCCAATGGCTTGCGCACTGTTTAAGATAAGATTCAATACCACTTGCCGAAATCTATCTTCTGGCAAACTGAAATACACAGGGTCATCACCTGTGAACTCGAGTCTGATTTGATTGGGGATAGAATACACAGCCAAGTCAACCAGATCCCTGATCGATTGAGACACGTTGATGCGAGTTGGTTTCTCTGGCTTATGTTGAGCAAGATTGAGCAGATTTCTTAAAAGTTCAGAAATCCGATTTAGTTCGCCGTCTACCAGTGCCAGTCGACGTTTGGCATCATCGTCATCAACCTCGATGCTTACATTTCTGACCACAGCCTTGATACTGGACAAGGGATTTCTTAGTTCATGGGCTATCTGTGCACTTATTTCTCCTACATACGCCAACCGCTCAGAATTAGCCAATGTAAGCTGCTGTTCCACTATGGCTTTTGTTGCGATCTGGACACGGGTCTCCAGATTCTCCTGCTTCTCCCGTTGCGCAAGCTCCAACTGTTGCAATCGTCCAACCATTTTGTTGTAACGTTCAAAAATAGGCAAAATTATGGGCTCTATCTGCTCTGTCTCAGCCAGTTGATAATCCCTTTCGGCTAAAACTGACATGAGCTGTGATAAATTCGATAGGGGTGCCGCCACTTTTCGACGCACAAAAAAGGTAACCAACCCGATAGTCAACGCCAGCATCACTATGATGAATAAAGACATATTCACTTCGTTGACCGTTTCGTTATGAAGAACCTCCACCAGAGCGATATGTGCTCTGAATTCACGCTTTGTGATAGACTCCATTTCACCCAGCATAAGGAGCAAGGCTTCTCTAGGCTGGGCCTCTAAAGCGTCAAACGCTACCTGGATGCGCTTCAAGTGCGCAGGGGTTTCCTCATTGAGATGCCAACCAAGGGATAGCAAATAGTCAATATCTTTATGAATTTTGGCTTTCGTATCAGGGGAAATCCTGGTCTTGTCGTCTAATGCCTGAATAATGTGTTCTTGTACATCGATACCCGTTTCTTGCAGCGCGGTTAGATGGGCAAGGTTGTTTTTGATGGACTCGTATCGATTTAAATTTAAGCTGGCTCGCAAAACAACAGCAATCAATGCGATCATAACGATTGCACCCATTGTTAAACATAACAACCATAGAGGTCTGAACACCAACTGTTTAAGCATACCAACTCCAAATGCTTTGGATAAAATATGCGTAACCGAAGGCCGCAACCTCCTATAAGAGAAAAATACGGTCACGTCAGTCAGCGACTACCAAACCTAACTCCCAAAGCAACAATCGCCAGGTTGAGTAACTGATTCTTGATTCGCCACTGGTCCAGCGCCGGACAGTCCTCGAATCTGACACACCCAGAATCTCCGCTACGCAGGCCCCTGACAGTTGATACACGGCCAGTAGTCGACGAATCTCCAGGGCGCTGGGCGGTGAATAATATCCACTATCAAAGCGCGCCAGACAGGCTTCAGGCAAACCTACCGATCCAGCGTCTGCGTAACGATTTCTTTTCTGGGTAATATCCATGCTTGCCATTCCACCTCTTGAAGACAAACCGGTTTCGGCTGAATTAAAGAGGCTTACTGCAAACATCTTGCCAAAGATCTGAAAACCCCACGCCACAAGGGCTCAGGGGGATCGGATGGAAGTATTTTACGCCACAAATAGGTTTATATAAACCATTTCGTTGATATAAACCAAGGAAAAATGGTTTATATCAACCATATCGAATCTTCTATTCGTTTCAATCCCTCGCAATTTCAAGCAATTTAATTCCCAGGATTTCCTGGAGAATTGTGGCACGCAAATTGTAGTGCTTACCTATATACCACAGTGCAAGCTCCAGCCGGCGAACAACGCATTGGTGCTCCACCATCACCAACAGCATCACGCCAGCCGCATTGCAACTCTTGGGAAAGGTACCTACTGATGTGTAAAGCAGTTGCCATGCAACCAGTCACAATGACCATGGGGTCTGTGCAAGGCTCCCTCGACAGAGTTTGGGAGCTACAACATGGCCCGAAGTTAACCTTCAACACCAACCAGATCATTGAGGCCAAGCATATTGTTATCAGCAATACCATACTGGTCACTGTCATGCCTGGTCGTTTACTGCACAATAGCCATAAGCTGAAACTGAAAGGGAAATCGTTAAGGAGGGTAGTTAGAGAAATTACTTCACCTGATCTGTAAGATTGCTAATATCCAGATTCCAGCATTGCGAACGCAAGCTGAGCGAGTTTTAGCAGAGAAATTGATCGGGATCGCCAGAATGGCCTCCACACAGGTTGTTGGAGACAAACAATCCAACTAGTTTTGCTTCAATCACCCATAAATTATTCTCATAGGACACATCGAATGATCGATAAACAGCAAACGCCGTTACCGAATGCTAGGAGCAAAAAAATCCTGCTTTACAATTTCCTGGAGAAGTATTGATTCACCCAATACCATCTATCCACAGCCTGTGAGTTCATCCGTTTATTCAAGGACATACGTTTATGAAAAAATCCCATTGTTTCTTATCACTCCTTCTATTCAGCCTGCTTGTTGCATGTTCGGAAAGCCTGATTGTGCAGACACCTAGACAAGTGTCAGAAGCATTCATACAGGCCTACTATATTGGTGATAATTTACAACAAGCAAGAGCGCTCACCACCGGACAAGCCAGAGATAGGCTTGATAAGGAAATCACCCTGGATAAAACTTATGGCGAACATTCCAGCGATCATCCGCACATTCACAGCGAATTTATAAGTCGCACCAAGATTGATAATAATGCTACTGAAGTGAAATACAAAGTATCTACCAAAGAAGAAGGCTATTTAATTTCCACCCTTGGACTTACGCGTAACACCGAAAAGAATACTGATCAATGGCGAGTATCCACACTCGTTGAAAATAATCATTTCTCGCCGTAAGATTACCTTTCACCAGTTACAAATAGCGGCTTCAATTTTTGCATAATAATCAATAACCTATAAATAGTTCCTCCCATTGAAATCCAGATCATGGAGTTTGAAAAGCACTTTTTGACCATGCGTGAATCACCTTGGGTGATTCACGTAATTAATCGTAAAGTTTTTAGGAAAGGTTTTCGGCAAACACTCTGTAACAGCCCGGTGCTTCTAAGCAAAGTGGAATACGCTCATGAAAAGTTCAGAATGGTGTTACTGTTGATCTTTACCACTGAGAAAACGTTATCCTATACAAAAATAAATTTTTACCGCACTGTCTCAATTTAGAAATTGGCTGTAAGCAGAAAAAATTCATCCTTTATACTACCGGGTCAAAAGCAAAGAATACCCTCCTCTCGGGGTACGCTGTAAATACCTTCCTGTACGCTCGTAATCGGCGCCCATGCCTCATACGGTGCCGAGATAAGGGTATTCTTCCCTTCCGCCTTGTTAATAATTTTCAAATTCCAGAGCGGCTTGTAAATTTTTCTGTAAAAGCATCGATAATTTCAAATATTATATAGCTCACCCAGCCACTTGTAAAAACTTCTATCCGCAGTAATAATACTGCAGAGTCACCGAATTCGGAGACTACTTTTCTGGCCGTTATAAAGTTTCTAATTGGTTGTTTTTTTATGGGCATTACCAGATTGGTTCTGACAAAGTCAGACCTAAACAGTAACGTCCCCCTTGAGATAGCGGGATCTATTTATTTTCCACAGGTTCGGTTTTATCAATAGTTGCCTCCTTAATTGATGTATATCAAGCTCCTGCTTCAAACACAGACTAAAATACTATCTGAGATGAAAAGCACTTATTTAAGGTATAGCATCCCATACAATGAGACCTTTAGGCTTGGTGACACCTCATCCAACTGGCACAGACTTTCTAACACTTTAACCACCTCTAACAATACAGAGGCTTGTGTGTCGCCATGGTTGTATGCTTAAAACCCGCGTATTTATTGTGTCTATTCAAGTAGCATGCATAGCTGGGGTTGGTTGCATGAAACGCTTTAAAATCACATTGATGGGTACCGGTAGCTGCTGTAATTATGCAACACAATCTTACTGTACCTTCAAACAGTGTAGAGCACTACGAATAAATTCGAAGGCTCTACTGGCCTTAATACCGGGTCGGAAGGGAGGAATACCCTCCCTCGGGGGCACGCTGTGAATACCTCCCAGTACGCTCGTAATCGGCGTCCATGCCTCATACGGTCCCGGGATAAGGGTATTCTTCCCTTCCGCCTTGCTAGTAAGATCAGCAGCTCTCCTGAACACCAGCGTAAAAATTGCTTAACGGAGCCAGCACCGTACAAACAACTACCAATAATTCACTCAAAGGCTTAATTATAGGTAGATGCCATCCACTCACGGGTTTAAGAGTCTAGCTATCTGACTATTGTCGATCGCTTTCACTACACGTATATTATGAGAATTAGAGGGATAAAAGTTTTTATACTTAGCTGCATTTAAATTTAGTTGGTAGTGTATGCACCTGGATAACTGCCCTTTGTGGCTACTATTTCTGTTATTAGGCTAAATAATTGCAACGAACCATTGGGGAATATAGCAATGATGACAAATAGAAAACACAAAATACATAGTGTAGGTATTATAATGTTTTTTCTGGAAGGCGTAATCTGGTCGACGGGTATGCCCACATTTGCAGAGACTGATTCGCACCTTCCGATTGAGCATGCTGTGCTCACGGCGGCACCTTTCGTGCCTCCCCCCATTTCTCGGAATTATCCGGCAAAGGTGATTGTCACCCTTGAAACAATAGAAAAAGTTGGTCGCCTGAGCGATGGTGTTGAGTACACTTTTTGGACATTTGGTGGCCAGGTACCCGGTAACTTTATTCGCATTAGAGAGGGTGATCATGTTGAATTTAACCTGAATAACCATCCGTCGAGCAAAATGCCACATAACATAGACTTGCATGCTGTTACAGGACCCGGTGGCGGTGCCACCTCCTCCTTTACCGCACCGGGGCATTCTTCACGCTTTTCTTTCAAGGCGCTGAACCCGGGTTTATACGTCTATCATTGCGCCACGGCACCCGTTGGTATGCACATTGCCAACGGTATGTATGGGCTGATTCTTGTTGAGCCCAAAGAAGGTATGCCGCCGGTAGATAAAGAATATTACATCATGCAAAGCGAATTCTATACCAAGGGAAAGTATGGTGAAGAAGGTCTGCAATCTTTTGATATGGAGAAAGCACTTTCCGAAAATCCTGACTACGTTGTGTTTAATGGCTCTGTAGGTTCGATAACGGGAGATAAGTCCATACGCGCCAATGTAGGTGAGGCTGTCCGCTTATACGTCGGCAATGGTGGCCCCAATCTGATTTCTTCATTTCATGTCATTGGTGAGATTTTTGACAAAGTATATGTAGAAGGTGGTGATATGGTTAATCACCACGTGCAATCAACCCTTGTTCCTGCCGGAGGTTCAGCAATCGTGGAGTTTCTAGTGGATGTCCCGGGTACCTTTATACTAGTCGATCATTCTATTTTTCGTGCATTCAATAAGGGTGCACTGGGTATGTTGAAAATCACAGGCACTGAAGACCTCGCTATATATTCTGGCAAGCAGGATGATACGGTCTATCACCCTGAAGGTGGGGGTATTCAAAGCATTGCAGAAAGTGACAGTGCATCTGTCAGAGCCCGAAGCAAAGAAGAGCGCATATTATTTGGAGAGCGTACCTACAATCAAAACTGCATGGCCTGTCACCAATCCGGGGGTCAGGGTATTCCCGGAGCCTTTCCTCCCCTGGCAGGATCTGACTATTTGCTCGCAAAACCCCACCGTTCAATCGGCGTACTACTCAATGGGCTCTCGGGCAAGATCACAGTCAATGGACAAGCATATGATGGAGTTATGCCGGCAGTGCAATTGTCTGACGAAAGTATCGCCAATGTACTGACCTATGTGTTGAATAGCTGGAGCAACAATGGAGGTGAAATCACACCTGAACAAGTTGCCAAACGGCGTATACATTAAGGAACTGTTGGAATTGAGAAAATGAAAAACAGGCGCTTGATAACAACTGGCCTGTTGGGGTCTTCCTTGCTGATATGTCAGCCAATCCTCGGACAGGCTGATCAGGTAGCAAGCCAATTCCGCAAGCCGACTCAGAGTGAAATGGCTTATATACCCGGCGGGCAATACACTCCACTTTTCAAGGACAGTACCGCTTCGCCGATTGTTGGGCCATTCTTGCTTGACCGCTATGCTGTTACCAATCGCCAATACCATACGTTTACACAGCACAATCCAAAGTGGAGTAAAGATAATATCAAGTCTGTATTTAGCGATGAAAAATATCTACAACATATGACTCCACTTACATTGGATACACTGGCTGAGGCCCCAGTGACTAACGTATCCTGGTTTTCTGCGCGGGCCTATTGCGAGTCGATGGGCAAGCGCTTGCCATCACTTGATGAATGGGAATATGTCGCTCAAGCCAGTGGCACTAACAGGAATGGTCGTAATGATCCGGCGCACCGCCAAAAAATCTTGGAATGGTACTCCAGACCTACTGGCAGCCTGCTGCCAAATGTAAAAGATACTCCAGCAAACTATTGGGGTGTGTATGGCATGCACGGCGTAATCTGGGAACTGGTTAACGATTTCAATACCGCACTGGTTACCGGAGAATCCCGTGGAGATACACAACTGGAGCTATCCCTATTTTGTGGTTCCGGTGCTGTTTCCTCTGTTGACCCGGGTGATTACACAGCATTTATGCGCTACGCACTGCGCAGCAGTTATCGCGCATCCTATACAATGCGCTCTCTGGGTTTTCGTTGCGCGAGAGACACAAACCAGCATTGAACAATATTGGTTTTGTAATTTGATTTAAGTGGATAGGAAGGCAATAAAGCAATTCAGTCTGATTACTTTATTTTTAGGTCAAGAACCCAAAACACCCACGGAGTAAGTAATGAGCAGGTTGACCTCATATACCAGCATCTCTGGAATTGAACACGTTGAAATCAAAGATAATGAGAAAATACAATTCACATTCCTTCTCAAAAATGCAATATCAGCATCAATCACACATTACGCAAAAAATATACTACGAGCATTTTATCGGCATCACAGACGCAGGGCTACGCAAACTCTCAAACGCGAAATACTGAATCCACATTCCCAATGGATTAAAAAGGTCACCGCAGGATTTATAACCTTGATTCTGCCATTATCCTCAACCTGTTCCTTTGCTGAACTTCCCGATGACTCTGTTTACCACGCTGAATCAGAATGGCGGGACCAGAATAATAATGAAATAACTATTTCTGCCTTACAGGGAAAAGTGCAAGTAATAGCTTTTGTTTATACTTACTGCCAACATAGTTGCCCGGTGATACTTTCCAAATTAAGAAATATTGAGAAGAAAATATCTTCATCCGACATCACGGCAGTCCAATTTACCCTTGTTTCCTTGGATCCAGAACGAGATAGCCCAGAATTATTAAAACGTTATATGCAGGAGCATGATCTAGATGAATGTCGCTGGGTGATGTTGAATGGTAATCCAGATGACGTAATTGAGTTCTCAGCCCTGTTGGGTGTGCGCTATAGGCCGATGAATAATGATAAAAAAGACATAGCACATTCGAATATGATTACAGTACTGGACAAACAGGGAAAAATTAACTACCAAATGAAAGGATTAAACGAAGGGCCGGAAGAAACTGTTTCGAATATTTTAGAATTGGTTTTATCAGACATTGAGGGGGAAAATACACTTTCATCGGCCAACTGCCCGCAAACCGCCAATAATTGATATGGCAAAACTGAGGCTCCCTGAAAAACTGGTTTATACGATGGCGATCGGTCGCCTCTAGTTGCGGCTCAGATCTCGACAGATCGAAGCTGGATGCCATTCCAGATAATCCGCAATCTATGCCTGTGAATGTCCAGTTTGTTTCAGGCTGTAAATCTAGTGTCGTTCGTTTTCGGTCAGCTGGTTAAAGCTCATCAGTATTTTTTCTTGCCGGGGAAAGCGCCGACTCTATCAACTGGCCAACGCCTTACCAATTGAGTGTATTACCTAAAACCCCGTTATTATGGATATCCAGTTATTTCACGAATGGATTGATATAGCGGTTTCATCCGCTTATACATTTCCAAATACACTTCTTTATACAGTCGACCATATAGCTGCACTGTTGGAAAGTGCGGCTCAAATACATCCCCTTTTCGAGTCATATGCTGGATAGCCGTCAGGTAATCCGGGTATTCTCCCAATCCCACCGCACAGTTAATCGCGGCCCCAAGCCCAGAAGCCTCATAAGTATGTGGACGCTCTGCCGCAAGACCAAAGATATCCGCAGTTAACTGCATGGCGGCATCGCTTTGGGAGCCACCACCGGACACCCTCAGGCGTGTAATTGGAACACGGCTACGTTTCTCTATCCGTTCCTTTCCCTGCCGCAGCTCATAGGCCAAGCCCTCCAGAATCGCGCGGTATATATGTGCTCTTTTATGGACATCACCAAAACCAATCAACGCCCCTTTTCCCTCAGGTCCTGGCTGCCGCACACCCGGAGACCAATATGGCTGCATCATCAAACCCATAGAGCCGGCCGGCACCTGGTTTAAGAGATCATCAAAAAGCTGTTCTGCCTCTAGACCGAGTGCTTTTGCCTTGCGCTGCTCATAATGGGCAAACTCATTCTTAAACCAGTTCACCATCCAGAACCCACGATAGATCATCATCTCGGTGTTATAAAAGCCTGGAATCGCTGCCGTGTAGGGGGGGATAAATGGAAGGATCTCAATATATTTTGACGTGGTTGTATTAATGGTTGCCGTTGTTCCATAGCTGAGACAACCAATATGCGGTTCTGAGCCACCTGCTCCCAATACTTCACAGGCTTTATCAGAAGCTGCGGCAACCATGGGCAACCCAACTGGAAGACCTGTCATTTCTGAGGCTTTCTGCGAAATATGCCCAAGCAACTCTCCAGTTTTAACCAGTTCAGGCATCATATCCCGGGTACAGGAAAGCAGCTTCCACTTTAAATCGGACTTTTTAGCCCAGCACTGTCGTTTGTAATCATAAGGCAGATACCCCATGGTGGAGCCGGTAGCATCTTTCAATTCACCAATGAGCTGGTAGGTCAGGTAGGCTGACAGACTGACATAATGGCGTGTTCTGCTCCATATTTCCGGTTCATTCTGAGCAATCCAGTTACACCGTGATTTGGAGCGCAAATCCTCAATCAGGTTACCGAGTCCCAGCAGTTTGATACCAAAACCAATGATTCCACCAAGAGGCTCTTGTGATACTGCTCTTCTCTGATCCATCCAGACAATAGCCCGCCGCAAGGGCTTCTTCTCTTCATCCAGATTAATCATGGTGTATCGCTGGGTTGTCAGTGACACACCACGCACCTCTTCAGGTCTTACTTTACCCGCTGCCCATAACCCGTCAAAAGCTTTCCCCAGAGACTGCCAGTAATACTTCGGGTCCTGCTCAGCCCAGCCGGGGTGCTCAGAAATATAAGGATCAAGCTCTACTTTGCTTTTGACGATTTCATTACCCTGGTTATCAAAAACCAGCACACGCACACTCTGGGTTCCATTATCGATAGCTAAAAAATAATGTGACTGCTTCACATTCGTATTCCCAATTTCAGAATATTATTCTTTCTTATTCAGGCCGGGACACTGTAATGTTGTTGCCAGATTTTTTGATAACGGACTTTTTCTTCGGTCCATTTTTTCTCAGTCCAGCCCAAGGCTTCACGACAGATAGCGCATATCTTGTCTTCATAGACCATTCCGCCTTTTGCTAAAAGCAAACCCAGTCGAGTTCTGCGCAGTAGTAAATCATCAAGATGCACTACCGCCTCGTTGGCTGCGACCCAGCGCAGCTCTGCCCAGGTTGAACGGGTTCCCGGTATCAGGTTAAGTTCAGAACGGTTCGCACCAGCAACCAATGGCTCTGCATCTTTACCATAGTAACCGCAAAACCGTTTTTTCAGGTAGGAAGGGAGCCCTGCAAACAAACTATTTTCTGGCCTGTACGGGGAAAATATCGCCTTTGAATCAGCCTTGTTTTCATATTCGCGCAGATATTTGCTGGCAGTAGACAGTACATCGAGAGCAATCAATCGAAATGTGGTTAACTTACCACCACTGACCGATACCAGACCACTATCATCCCATACACTGTGATTTCGCTTTTCTTTGGAGGGGCTTAGGGCACCAGAGGCAATCAATGGCCTTACACCGGCCCAGGATGACAAAATGTCATCCTCTTCCAGTTCTGCTGAAGGAAATTGATAACGAGTCACTCCAATCAGATAATCCATTTCTTCACGGGTCATATTCGCTTCAACATTCTCAATAGCGTTCTCATCAAGATCTGTTGTACCGATTACAGTTCTGCCTTCCCAGGGGTAGATGAATATTGGTCTTCCGTCGTGCGGGTGAAATGTCGTCAATGTCTGTGCCACAGGCAGTCGCCAGAAAGGCACCACAATGTGACTCCCCCGGGCAGGTCGAATATTTTTCTCCTTTTCCATCTCACTGCGCAGTTGATCCACCCAGACACCGGTAGCGTTAATCACCACTCTGGCTTTAAGTTCGCGGCACTGATGGGTAAGCGCATCTTCTACTTCAACACCAACAACCCTGCCATCCTGTTTTAACAGGTGCCTCACGCCCATATAGTTAACAATGGCCGCTCCATCTTCCTGCGCTTCGCGCAATACCCGCATAACCAACCTTGAATCGTCGGTTATGGCATCAGTGAACTGTGTTCCGCCTACCAGATGTTTTTCATTAATATGGGGGCAAACCCATTTTGTTTCCTTCAGCGAGAGCTTCTTCCGATAGCGCCGCCCGGCAAAAATATCATAGATTCCAAGGAGAATATTAAACACCAGGGGGCCTGGAAACTTGCCTTTATAATGGGGCATCATAAAGGCCATTTTATCCACCAGACCCGGCACTTCATATATTAAGCGTTCACGCTCGTGTACAGAGTGCACTGTGGTTTTGATATCACCGGCGGCGATGTATCTCAGCCCACCATGCACCATTTTCGAAGAACGGCTGGAGGTACCCCAGGCAAAATCACGACGTTCCAGTAAAAGGGCTCTCAGGCCCCGCCGTGCGGCTTCCCGGGCAATACCTGCTCCTGTAATGCCTCCACCTGCAATGATCAGATCCCATTGCTCAGTTTCATTTTCAAGCTTGTTGAAAAGCGTTGCCCGCTGACCGGACTGCCATGTTTTCTGCCACATTGACTATCATCCCTGCCCTGATTCCTGAACCAGCAAGGTTCCGGGGTTCAGGCGAAAATCACTGTCAAACTCTTTTGTCAGGGTACGGATGATCCGCATGCCAAGCTTGCCTTTTTCTGCCTCCAGGTAGAGGGCGTGATCCTTGCCAACGCCGTGCTGATGAGAAATGGTTGCACGACTACGGGCAATCACTTCTGACGCAGAAGTTTTCATTTTTTGCCAGCGCTTTAGTGTTGCCTCGTAACTGTTTGCGCAGCGGAAAAAATAAGTTGTATAAATACTGCACCCCTGTGAATACATATGAGAAAGATGGGTAAACACCATGACTTCTTCGCTTTCATCTTTCAGAGCATTTTCCAGACTTTCTTCTATACCCTGTAGAACAGAATCCACATTCTCCCAGTCCGTGGAAGTTTCCAGTGTGTCGATGGCGATGCCTTCCTGCCAGGTAGTTTCACGAAGGTAAGGAAACTTGAAACGCCCATCTGCCCAGATCTTACCCATCACCTGGGCAATAGGGCCTCCAATACCGCCATAGCCTTTCAATATTTTTCTAATCTGCTTCAGTGAGGTTTTGTTTTGAGCCTTTGACCCCGTTACAGCAAAAGTCAGCATACAGCGATCATTCCCCAAGCCACGGAAACGCAGATAACGATCCAACAGCTTAAACTCTGACTCTTTGGTCCCTAGATGGATATGCGCCTTTGCCTCTTTGGCATTGCTGACCCGCATCATGGACATGGGTACTTTTTGTTGAATCAGCTCTCGCACCGCCTTTTTGGCAGAATTCCAGTCCGGCATAAAGACCACAAGGAATTTCTCTTCCTCCGCCAAACGGGTCACTCTCAGCTGCACTTCTGTAAATATTCCCAGTCGACCTTCTGTCCCCATGGTCATTTCACGGATATCCGGCCCTGCTGATGACGCCGGAATAGAGGGTATATCCAATGTGCCGTGAAGCGTTTCCATACTGCCACCGGCAAACAGTTGTTCTATACGCCCAAATCCAAGAGACTGCTGACCGGAAGACCGGGAAGCAATCCAGCCACCGACAGTTGATAGCTCCCAGGATTGTGGATAATGTCCCAGGGTATAACCTTGCACCCGTAGCTGGGATTCCACCAGAGGCCCGGGCGTGCCTGCGCCAAAAGTAGCTATCTGGCTTTCTTCGTTAAGATCCAATAATTGGTTCATTCTGCCCATATCAATGGTTAGAATAGCCCGTTGACTTTGCTGCGGAGTAATATGACCGGCGACGGACGTCCCACCACCATAAGGAATCACTTCAAAGTCCTGCTCAACGGCAAGATCCAGCAACTTCCGAACCTGTGAACTGCTTTCCGGATAAGCGACACCATCTGGAAAAACACCATAATCACCACTGTGCATAGCCAGCCAGTCTGGAAAGCTCTGCCCCCGGGCATGACGAACCCGTTCTTCCGTCCCTTTTGAAATCAGAAAATGGTCCGGCAATCGGGAAGGTGGCACTTTGGCCATAACCGCATCAAGGGTAGTATTGGGTAATGATTGGGGTACGCCAATGACAGAGTGGATTAAACGACGACCGTGATCAGAAACTTCTTTTACGTAACTTTCGTCACCCCAGCCATTCCAACGTCGACCCATGCTTTCACCTTACCTTAGTCTAAAACACATTAATTCTAGCTAATTATCAAGCCAACAGGAAAAGTTTAATTGACCAAACGGGACAGATGAAGTAGCAAATTCTGGTATAAGGAGCATAAACACCCTATTGGCCATCATAAGCAAACACCGATCTTGATTTGCGGCCTCTTTTCTGGGCATCTCTAAAAATTACTTATTTGGTGCCCATAAGCACCGAATGATGGGGGTCTCAGAGCCATAAATTAAAGAAAAACTCAATTTATAGAGATGCCCTTCTGTCTTTTCTGCCTCCTCAAGTGGAAGATCGAGCCAACTTTCACCGGTTTCAGCTTTCGCTAAACAACGTGAACGGCTGACCCATGAACGGGGTTTCAACTGGCTCGCAGTGACACTAATGCCTTTACGCTCACTTTAAAACATGCCTGATTACCACGCATGTTAAGCCGGGTTTTAGCAGTTTTCCGGTAGTAGTCGTGTCCTGAGAGACACGTAGGCGAGCCGTGGAATGAGCGCACAAAGGTCGAATCTGCGATGGATACGATACTGGAATTCCGCCAGATAACGCTGCGCATATTTTAGATGTATCGTGTGGTAGGTACCACGCAATGCACTCTTTCAGTTGCCGAGCAGCGTGTTCACCCAATAGAATTCAGGCTCCTCAACGGAGGCCCGATCGCCTCCGCAGACGATTTTGTCGTGGTCACAGCCGACCTCAGTGGCGGCATTGAAGCACGTGAGACCATCCGAGATAAGGGTACTGCCTTTGCTTAGGTGGCACTTGCTCCATGTGGCGATTTCAGTACTTCGAAAAGCTTTGGCTACGCAGGGTTTGACTCGGGTGGGATGGCCTTCCCTGGTGGTTTCAACAGCGCCCACGAAGCGCGCCTTGCCCTCAGCGCCACGCGCCGGCTTACATCCGGTACGCTCGCCACCGCGATTGGCGTCGCCCAACCCGATGAAGCCGGACAACTTGTATCGTTGGTCTGGCTCCAGCATCACCAGTATGCGCTTCTGTTTTATGTGCCAGGCGACGTTGTAGGAGATACCCAAATGGCAAGCCAGCTGCATGCTGGAGATGCCCTTTTTGTTCTGGATAATGCGGAAGATGGCCAGGAACCGCACGGTAAGGACCAGCATGCTGGAATCGTATATGGTGCCGGCAGTTTGCTGGCGGCAGCGGTTGTACTGCTGTGACTTCCGGTGGGTGAGTTGGCAGCACTGGTCGTGACCACAGTGAGAGCAACGAAAACCCTCAGGCCATCGCCAGTGGTAGAGAGCATTGAAGCACTTCCTACCGCTGCCATAATGATTAATGAATTCGCTCAAACCAGTGCTTTTTTGTACAACGGTATACCCTACAACACACCCTCGGTGTGATTCACAAAATCGTATTCTATGGGTCACAGATGCTAGCCCACACGACGAAGAGGGGCAGTATCACCCAATTTTTGGTAAATTAACCCGCGCAAATCTCGGGGACTGCAGAGGCTTTCTGGCTGCAATTCAATTAAAATGGAGTTTGCTATGGCCCCACCAAGGAAGGGCAAAAAACGACAAAAAAGGGCATTTGGATCAGGCTATCGACCAATTTTCGGCACTTCTGAACTCGACCATCAGTAATTAAACTCGTATTGAGGTGATCGCCCAGATCCAAGCGGGGCTGAACACCTATCGTGCACAAGCTAAAGACATGCCCCCTGACGAGTTGGCTGACGAAGGGCACAACGCAAGGCTCTTGGGGCAATTCATGACTGACGACGGCGATCCGCGTGCGCACCCACTCTGCCATGCCCATGCCATTATCTCGGGAAAGCATAACGGCACGGCCAGAGTGCACGCGGTCTTGGCATGGTTCCAGCGTAAGCGATCGAGTAACCCCACCGACAAGTTCAGCCAGATTTTTCTACTCTCCTGATTTTAATGATCAGAAAATTCAGAGACCTAATGTTTACCTTAGCCAATGATTTAAATAAAATATCTCTGCGGAAAATTGAATAGAATTCGAAGAATCCAGCAAGCCTGAATAAAAATCAATCTGCAAAAATAAAGGTTCTATCATGAGAACACGTTGTAGCCATGTTTTGCTATGGGTAAAAGATATTCATCAGGCGGTGCGAGACTTCCGCCAACTTGGGTTCACAGTAGATTATGCGACAAAGAAGCAAAATGCACAGCATGCTCATATCTGGTTTCGTGAAGGCGCTATCATAGAGCTGTTAACATCACCCTCCAATGCCCACTATTTCAAATGGTTAATTGATATCTTTGCCGGTCTGGGTGCAGGGCGCAGGATGATACGTTGGTCTCAGGAGGGAGAGGGTTTTTGCGATGTTGCCTTGGTGAGTGAGGATTTTGATAATGATTTGTCGACATTACAGCAGTCGGGAATTCAGATGGGACGAGTAGTCCCCTGGCGCCGTACCAAACCCGATGGGCAGAAAACTCGTTTTCGCTTTATTTATCCTCGTTCAGAACGGCTGCCATTTATGGTGAGCCCTTACAATCCTTCCCAGCATCCCGATGAAACGAATCATGAGAACGGCGCTACCGGTTTGCACAAAGTGCATATGGACGTGAGCGCGCAGGATTGGCAAGCCGTTCGACAGCTAACGGCTGCAGATCCCACTTTTAATCTCAAGCACGGCGCCATAACGAAAGTTACAGGCGTAGAAATTAACGGCCTCAAAGAAGATCTGGACCCGAATTTATTGCATAGTGGAAAAGTCAATCGGGCAAATTTCGTATAAATTGACTGCCCATTTGAAATCAATAAGACAGATCAACCATTTAAAGTGGCTGATCCGTGATCTTTCAAAGAGCCAGAAGCAGTTATCAGCGCATAGTTAATAACAGATTCTATCAAATTAACTTCTTATGAGTCATTATAGGCGGTAAATTGCCCCAATACCCGCACGACGACCTTTTGCCGGGGCACCAATTCTGGCCGAGGGTGCAAATATCGCATTGGTATAACCATAAAATTCAAACTGTTCATCGAGCAAATTATCGGCATACAGGTACAGCTCCATGGAATCGGCTTGCAATGCCAAGCGTAGATCCAGCTTACCATAGGCATCCAGGTTGAAATGGTTTTGTGCATCGGCTGGTCGCTCATCCACACGGCGGAAGCTAACACTGGCATTGAATGTCGGTGCGCTCAACCCCATGAATTCTGGTAATGGATGAGAATAGTTTAACGACAGGTTCGCACTCCAGCGTGGTACATCAGGTACTTTATTCCCTGCAGCGACAGGTCCACCAGAAACACCCAGCACGGCACTTGTAATTTCTGTATCCAGAAAGCTCAAGCCACCCGCGATATTAAATCCTTCCGTAACAAACCAGTTACCTTCCATCTCAACTCCAAAGGTTTCCGTATCGGCATTTACCGCAGCAGAGGCAAAGGTGGTAAAGTCAAAACCTAGTAAATGGTCATCTTTGACTGCACTATAGAACACGGCACCATTGAAGCTCAGCTTGTCTGACGCATTTTTAAAACCAAATTCAATGCTATCGACAATGGCTGGCCTATAAGGTACGCTATCGGCAGATTGCGTAGCAAAATCGTTAAAGCCACCCGATTTATACCCACGTGCAGCCACTGCATAAATATTGGTAGACTCGGTGATGGAGTAGCCGAGGGCCAATCGCCCCGTCGTATAGGTATCATCCAAATTCCGCCGGTCTTGTAAAACTCGTGTGCGTCCGCCTGGGCCAAAAGTAATATATTCCCCAATGTAATCTTTGTTCTCCCGGGTATAACGTATCCCAGCAGTGAAATCGAGACGCTGGGTTAACGGGAGCGTTGCCTCGCCATAGAGGGCCTGGCTGTCAATACCAAAATCCCTGTTTTGAGTAGCAAAGGTCACCAAATCCTGCGAATCGAAGCCTCTTTCAGCATCATGCAGATTGACCCCAGCTACCCAGAATATGGCGGCATCTGGCAGGGATGATAAGCGCAGATCCTGACTGATAGCTCGCTCATCTTGCATATCGCCGCGAAGATATTCTACCGGGAAATTGAATACAGCCCCGGCTGTGGTCTTGTCAAATCCGGTTAGGTAACTAAAGTCAGTATTAACCAATGCGGTAATCGAGGTTAATTGACTGCGATCCCACTGGTGACTGATTTCAGAGGAAAAGCGTTCAACGGTTTTATTATTATCATCGAACACTCCCGGCGTATGCTCACTGCCAGGGCTGTCCGTAAAAGGCTGCAATAACTGCAGGTTCAGAAAACCTTCTTGACGTTGCTTCTCTACTATAACCAAGGCTGACGTCTCTGGGCTGAGATCCCATAGCAGGCTGCCTCGAAACGCCAGGGCTTCAGGCTCTGTCATTGGATCACCATCCGTGGTATTTTCAATCCAGTGATCTTCACTTGTTTGGCGGACTGCCAGGCGGCCACTGAGCGATTCAGAAAAGGGACCACTGAGGACTGCCTCGTATAACCGCTGGCTTTGCTCTCCGAGCTCAATGCGACCGTAAACTTCTAAATCCCCGGTTGGCTTGTTGGTAATTATATTTATGGCGCCAGCTTCGCTGTTGCGCCCAAATAAAGTGCCCTGTGGACCTTTCAGTATTTCCAGCCTGTCGATATCCAACGTGCCAAGAGAAACATTTCCCGCTGGCATGGATACACCATCAATATTCACAACAACGGAACCGTCATCCTTGTTCACCTGGGTTAGAGAGCCAACTCCGCGAATGCGGATATTGGCGTCCACAGCCCCACTTGAAGAATAAACATCAACCCCAGGCACACTGCGCAGAGCATCCTCCACATTGAGTAACAACCTGTTTTGCAGGGTATCTCCATCGATCGCATTCACACTAAAGGGAACATCTCTGGCGTTCTCCTTAGAGTGTCGGGCAGTGACCACTACAACTTCCAGTTCAGTGTCCGACAGGCTATCGGTATTCGCAGGTTCCACAGCAGAGTGGACCATAGAGGTAGTGAGTAAGGTGGCTGACAATAATGAAATTTCCTGCGCAATCTTTCTTTTTTTATTTGGAATTTTACTGGGCATTGATCAAAGCTTCCTGTGTTTAAGTAAAAATGAAATCTTAATGTGGCTATTTCGCAGGGACTTTCGTCCTTCCGAGTAAGTTCTGCGCTGGATCACGCTGATAGGATGGCCAAACATCCAGCGCCAATACCTGTTTCGAAGGCAGACGATCAATCAGCCTATTTCCATTGATGACCTCAGCATCCAGCTCATTGATATCGGTCAATAAACGATAGCTGGCAGTTTCGGTAACCGGCTGCCACCCGCCTTTCTCCCAGCGCCAACGCTGCCCATCCAGGCGTATCTGGCCAGTTTCCAAATACTCGACTGTTAAAGCTGATGAAAGAGGAGCCCCAAGCATATTTTGTGTACGGGTCACGCCCACATAGGCGTTCAGCACACTCTCGATATTTTTCTGCTTCTGAACATCATCGAGTAATGCAGACAGGGATTCCGGGGTTTGATGAAGTGTCCAATCCAGTGCGGCGACCGGCGCGTAATACCGAGCCCAACCAGAAATCGGCGCTGTGCTTAAACGTTCAACAGGGATCTCGCTACCTGCCAAATCTCTAGTCGTTTTGTCGGAGTAGCGGACCAGTACATCATCGAGCACTTCGATGCCGTCCATTTCTGCAACACACAACAGGCCTATCGCTCCCGAAACGCCATCGCTTAACCATGCCGAACCGGCAATACGTCGTAAATCCGACCTGGCAACTAGATGCTGTCTGGCCAAGGCTCGGGCAATATCAACCCGCCTCAGCCAGCGTCCAGTTCCCTCATCGGCGATATCCCAGTGAGGCCCTTCAGACAATTGCAACAAGGTACCGCTGGCCCGCGTCTCGCCGAGTCCTCTCGGCCACTGGGCAATTCGCTTAATTTCGATATCCGTACCCAGCCGTTCATTAACGCAGGCCTGCATCTGGCCCACATCTTTTGTAATGGCGGAAACCATAGTAGAGCGGTTGGAATCATGGGGAATTTCAAAACCATCGAATTCTGCAAGTTCCGTATCAGGTGCCCATTGAATGGCGAAATCCAAGGGACCAGTTGTACTGCCGTGTTCGCTGAAGACAGGCTTGTCAGCGCTTTTAATACGAACTTGCCAGCGCCAGTCCCCTGAAGGGGCCGCGCCCTCAAGGGTTGTGGCAAGCTGTGCGGTTGGCAGCGTAAACTCATGGCTTAAACCCAGTGCTTCGCGCTCTGCTGGCACCCGCAAAATACGCTCGGGATCAATGCCTAGACGCGGAACAATATCACTGGCTTGTAACCAGACTCCGCTGGGTGTCAGCCCCGAGGGCTCCCCCTCAGCTGACCAGCCGGGAGCAGTCAGTTGCCACGATAGTTTGATATTACAACCTGGCTCAGGGCAGCCTGAGATTGGCAGAGACATATGGTCGTAACGTTGTTCAGCCGTTACTTCTCGCCCATCCACTAAAGCGTTCACCAGGACAAACCCCTGGGGCAATTCAAACTGTAGGCCCTGTCCATCAACCTGGACTTGGTGCAATTGCCACTCAGCTTCCACTGTCTGATTATCCGGGTTGATACTGATTTTCAGATCACCTCCAGATACTTCAAACTCACTGGCTTTCGGCAACCAGTATGTTTCCCAGGCTGCATCTTCCCGCTTCAGTTGCTCCGGTGATTGATAACCTCCCTGCACTACCAACTTGTCTTCCAGTACAGTACCCAGTCCAAGAAGAAATAGAGCGGAACATGCCACCAAGGCACCCTGAGGGGCTATAAGACGAGAGCGTATCAGGGCAAAGCCCCGGGACATGCGGCTATCCAATCCTCTTGGAACCCATAAAGCAGCCAGGCCGACCATCAATACGGCGAGTGCAACTTTGAATCCATCCAGGGCTAACAAATAACCGATCCAAGGTTCCCAACCACTGAGAGCCGACAGTTGAATATGTGCAGTGATACCCACTTCATAGGGAGGGTAATGCACCAGCTCCAACTCATGATTCAGTACCAAGATAAAGGTCACGAACATTGACATGGAGTAGGCAAAGCCCGCATGACGGAATAGCGCATGCACCAGGAGCACCATCATCGACAACTCCAATAACGGCGCTGTCACTATCAACAACTGGTAAGTAAATGCCTGGCCAATATCGACAGAGGCCGGTGCAGAAAGAAGCACGGCAAAGATGCCCGATAACCCCGGTAGCAATGCCAACAGCACCGTCATAGCAAATACCGTAAGGGCAACACCAAACAGGCGCATATAGTCCGGCGCTGGGGTAGCCGCCAGCATATCCTCAAACCCTGGCACCTGATCCCTGCGGCATACCAAGCCGGTCAGCGCCGCGATCACAAATGCGATCACAAGAAAAATAACGTCCTTGAGGAGCGGCAACAGCATTTCCAAACGCGGTGCCATAGGCCCTTCGGCATGCCAGATAATTTGGGTAAAAGAGCTGACGACTCCCATCACGACGAGTATCGCCACACCAACCCACCAGGCCCGACTACTCCATACATGGAGCAGCCTCCAACGGGCTTCCAGCATTAATTGACGCAGGCTGCAGCCAAGCGATGCGCTATCCGGCTTGGATGGAGAGAGATTTACTACTTTACTGGGAGCTGTCTTTTTGCTGGCTTTAGTGCGAGAAGATTTGGCTGCCCCTTCCAGAACCAGGGACTCCCTTCTCAGGTATTTCAAGTAGACAGCTAAAGCAAGCAGCGGTAAAAGGCACCAAAAAATCCGGTTTAATACCGAACCCAGAGTAAAGGGCAATAAAGAAGAGGATTTTTGCAAAGGTGTCCAGGAAGTGACTTCCGTATAAACGAAAGTAAACAGCGAAGGGTCCATTACCGCAGCCAGCTGCGGATTAATGCTTGCACCCTGAAGCACGATCACAGCAAACATCCACAACATCATCAAAGCCGCAGCAAGCCCGAAGGGGCCTGCCAGGCTTCGAGTCCGCAGTGTCATAATAAAATACAGAGCACCGATACCGACGCTGGCGGGAATCTGTAGCCAGATCCATGCAAAGCCGAGGGCTTTCCAGGGGGCTGGGCCAATCGCCGCTTCAGGCAGTAAGCCCATCCAAACCAATACCGGCGAGAATAAAAAGCCCACCAGCGCCGAGGCACTTAATATGGCCCCTATCACCGCTGCACCGATAAACCGCCCCCAAAGCATTACGCTCAGGGAATTCGGAGTTGTATAAATAACTTCGTGCAAACTGGCTTTGCGATCGCGCAGAATCGGTTGTGAGAATACCCAGGCCCAGGCAAAAAACTGGAAGAACATACACCCAGCACCCATCAGATAAATGAGCGATGGCGAGTTCCGGGGGATATCTGTAGCCCCCATTTTTTGCATATAGTCTGCGTTTACCAGATTCAATAGCAGGTAGATCACAAGCCCCCAAAAGGCCAATGCCACAATGCCGCTGCTAAAACCGGCCCTTATTTCCAGCTTTGCCTCATGGGCAATAAGCGCCAGCTTGTTCATGCCGCCTCCCGCTGGTCTTTTACCTGCTCAATCGCCAGGTGATAAATATCTTCCAGGCGTGGGGTATGGGCCGTAAAGCGAGGGTCTTCGGGTTTCTCACCGTGTACGATTACCTGGGTGCCATCGGGCTTGGCGATATTGTGCAGGGATTCCGGTAACTGCTCGCCGCGAGGAATCAGTGCTTGCCACATCTTGTCTCTATGGGGAGCAGTCACTTCCGGGGCTGTCCCCTCAACGACAATGCGCCCTGAGGCCAGTATCGCCAGGCGCTGACACAGGTTTTCGATATCTTCTACGATATGGGTGGAGAGCAATACAATGGCATCCGCCGCGACATCCGCCAAAACACAGTGAAAGCGATTGCGCTCAGCGGGGTCCAGGCCTGCTGTGGGTTCGTCGACAATAATTAGGCGCGGCTCACCGATAAGTGCAATGGCAATACCAAAGCGACGCAGCATGCCGCCGGAATAAGTTGATACAGCTCGATCGGCCACATCGGCCAAATTGACCTGCTCCAAAAGCCTGTCCACTTCGCGACGCCGTGCACTCGTTTGGGTGAAACCTTTAAGCCAGGCAAACCGATCCAATAATGCCCGCGCGGCAATTCCGGGGTATGCGCCAATATGTTGCGGCAAATAACCCAATTTACTGCGCATAAAATCCGGGTCTGCCAGAACATCCACACCATCGAGAATAATCCGGCCACTATCTGGCGTTTGCAGGGTTGCCAAAGTGCGCATCAAACTACTTTTCCCGGCGCCATTCGGCCCGAGCAACCCATACATTCCGGGGCCAACTTCTAAATCAACACCGTTTAGCGCTTTCACCCCGTTTTTATAAGTCTTAAAGAGCCCTTCAACGATCAACCCTGATTGCTTTTGCATCTCTCCTCCTAACCCCGTTTATAAGTAAAAATTCCGTAATCACTTTTTGTGCTATTTGCGTATTCTTTTAGTCGCAAGCCTGGCTAACAATATCGGTAAGCGCCTGCACTGATACTGGCTCCGGTTCCCAGGGCTGGATTAATGCCGGCATACCGATACGCGCAGTTAAATCACTCCATACCATCGACACACTCAAAGCCCACTGGCCGCTCTGCTTGCGTCTTTCGGGTTGCGCGATATCGGCGCAAAGGGAATGCAGAGCCTGGATAACGGCCTCAGGCCAAGTGAGGGCAAAAATATCGTGGTAACTGCGCATGTCCGTATCACCCAGGGTTACCATGCTGGGAACCGCCAATCGCTCGGTACCCTCACCGCTAAGTATCAGCCTGCCTGTTTGATCCCGTGGTGAATGCAGCCTTGGATTCCACAGCACGGGGCCGTGGGTATCGGCCAAAGTTAGAACACCCCCTTCACTACCTATAGCAAGTCGATGCAGTAACAGGGAGTGATTGTCCGGGTCTTGTGGGTGCACCTGATTTTGTATGCGCAACGTCAAGGGCACTCCACCAAGAGTGGCCGATAAACTTTGAAAAGGGTGTCCTTCAGCGTGTACCGGCTCGCTAAAAGACCAGGGGCGAAGGCCGCCTACCGCGCGGCCAATAACATCCAGCAGCGGATAGGCCATCTGGCTGTTACAGATAGCATCGATCATTTCCAGGCGCTGGTGCTGACGTAAATATTCGGCCGCCGCCAAAAATTGCCTGGTAGGACGCAAATTTGGATGTAGCGTATTAACCGCGTAAGCCGCATTTCCCTGCTTTGCTGCCAGCAGGTTTGCAGTAATTTCCTTGGTGTGGACCGGGTGCTCCTGCAATACATGAATACCCCGCTTGAGTAGCGATTGGGCCAATTCAGAACCCTCGCCCCCCGTTGCCCCAGAGCGAACAACAACACAGACTATGTCGACATCATCGGGGATTTGCTCTGCCTCGGTATAAAGCGGCACCCCATATTGTTCGGCACAACTTCTGGAATAATCACTACCCCGAGCCAATAAACCGGCCAATTCAAAATAATCCCGATCGGGTAATCTGGAGGAAGTCAGGGCTTCGAGATAAATACGGCCAAAGCCTGTCCCTGCAACGACAACCCGCTTGCGCTTATCAATTCCCATAGGACGAATCTCCCTGATGACTGCCCATGGACTGAGCCCATTCCTGCAACTGGGCATGGTCTACCTGTCCCTCAAGCGTCAGAGGCAACTGGTCCAAAACCTCGATAAAAATTTCTGAATCAAAATGATCGATATATTCGGCCAGGCAATCTGCCGTCAGTCGCATTTGATTTTGTTTGGCTGTACAGGCAAAGAAGCGATGCCCCTGTCTGGATAGGGGGTGTTCAGAGACAGGCAAATCCATAGCCAGCTGTAAGCCGGCAGCCTCCAGGGCATTGTGCCACTGGGAAAGTGACAGAAATGTTGCGCCGGAATCCGTGCGCTCATCGACGGCATCGACCAACATAAATGCCTGTGAAGCCATCACCCAGAACTCCTCACTGGTTGGCTCGGTCATAATGAACCAACCTCCCGGGCGCAATAACTCAGCCACTCTTCGCAGTGAGGCATCTGTGTTATGGGCGGCATTAAAAACACCACCGGCAATAATTACGTCGAAGCTATTTGGAGAAAATCCCTGGCTGCGCAACGGACGGTCAATATCAAACAAACCACGGTGCAACCAGGGGCGTTGCTCCTGATCACCATGTTGTGCAAAAAAGCTATCGAGAAAAGCCGCAGAGATATCCGTGAACTGGTAATCAAACTGAATATGGCCACTGGCACCGTCCAAAATGGGCAAGAGGGCCTGGGTTGTCGCGCCAGTGCCTGCACCAACCTCTAAAATTTTCAGGGGCTGTGGCTGCCCTTCCCAGTTATTTAAAATGGACTTCAATAAAGCATTCACTGCACGCTGTTGGTACCTGGCAGCGATACCCTCCCGGTAAAGCGCACTCGCCAACTCAGTGCTGCCACGAGGGAACAACAGGTGCACAGCCTGGACTTTGCCTCGAATCAGATCTGGTAATTGCTCCGCATTAGCGCGGGCGTAATCGATCGTTTTGCTTGCTCCAGAAAGTGCTCGCCAAGCCTGTTCCAATTGACCCCAGGCCTGGGCAAGAGCGGTATCACTGTAGCTATCTGGATCAACTTCGACACGCCAGCTGTCACCGTCAGCACTAAGTAACTGTTGCTCTTGCAAAACCCTGATCCAACGTTTAATCAAGGCTTGGTGCTGTTGGGCAACCGGTGGGGTTTCGAGTATCTCTGCCAAAGTGTGTGCTGAGTGCTGATCACAAAACAGTCCCAGGTGACTAAAGGCATTCAGCATGGAGAGCAAAGCGGTAGCGTTAAGCTGTTCGGTAACCTTTACCGCATATTCCAAGTCAATATGGGCAAATTCTGTATCCAGCTCGGTATTAATTCCTTCAAATAACCCAGCCATATCGGGCATGCCAGGCTTGTCCTGTATCTTCTCCTGTACCTTAGCTTGTGCAAACACAGCCCAGCAGTCACCCCCGGTTAGGGGCACAGTGGCAGAGTTGGCGACAGCGGGGTGTTTCGCAACGCTCTCAGTGATGGCCTCAAGCTTTTGGGTTAACGCCTGCTCCGCCTTTGCAACAGGTTCTATATCCATCTCGCTACAGACCCAACCAGATATCTCACTGGCTAAAAGGCGCCGAGCATCCTGCAACAGGGGCTGTGCCAGTAACACTTCGGTTTCATAGAGCAGACATTGCAGATTTTTCAAGTTTGTCAGGGCAATTGCAGGATGTGCGACCAATCCCTCTAATAAAGTTGCCGGCAGTACTACTCCACTAAACCCCGAGCGCTCCAAAACAACCAGTGCTTTTGCGGGATTGATTTCAGGCGACTGTAAATAGACAGAAAACCCACTACTCCATGCCGCAAAAATGGCAAATCGAGCAAATTTATTGAGAGGGGAAAATACCCCTACACTGCCCTGAAAAGCCCTTAGCGACTCTTGTTGGGATTTATACAGTGTGAAATTTGCTTCAGCGATGTCAGCCTCTGTCAGCCCCTTATCTGTTAACAACAGGGAAAGTTCTTCTAAATCAATTTTCAATAAACCTGAGGTTTGTACTTTAATTGCCAGGGGCTCAACCTCTGCATTAGCCTGGACTTCAGTTTCAAACCCGATCCCCAACCTCAGCGCCACCAAGTGCAAAAACAATGGAACGTCTTCTCTGCAACTATTGCCTGATAACAGCAGTAATTTACCTTGCAACGTATCCAGCTGTTCACTCAGATTCCCTGCTACCTCTTTTGTCCAGGCCAGTATCTGGTTGCCACTCCACTCATGGCCATCAAGGGATAATGCCGGTGTTTCCCCCAACTGCTCTAATCCACTTAAGATTTCTGCTGTTATTACTTCGATTTTCATCACAGCCCCTTAAATAGCTTTTGCAAAAAATAGAGTTTGACCCGCGACGGATAATGGCGATGTCGATGCAGGTAAGAAGCACTTAACCTCAAAGCCGGCCACAACCAGTTCTTCCTGCCATGCTGTGCTGTCGATAAACACCTGGTCGGTTCCCCCTCTCCGGTCTTCACTCCCCAGCAGAGGCTCCGATTCTGCGGGGGAAAGAAGAAACTGCATTGCCGTTAACATGGCATGGTTTTCCCGAGTGGATTCGCTAAACAACAGCCAGCCACCATTGACCAGAGAACGACGGATACACTGTAGGGTCTGACCAATATGAGCGGCGTTGTGCAAAACATTACCGGCCACAACAATGTCGGTGCTGGCTGCTGGGATTGACTGCGCGGTGAAATCCGCATTGATATCGAGCAGGCTGCAACGCAAACCAATGTGATTGCGTAATTTCTTCTGGGCAACGCTGGTGAATAGAGGCGATATATCCGTAAAGCGATAATTAATCGGCCTGCCGGCCAGAGTATCTAAAATTGCAGCAGTGGTTAGACCCGCGCCGCCGCCTAATTCGAGCACTCTTAACATAGGACCGGGTTTAACAGCCTGTTTTACAATGCTTGCCGCCGCATAATTGAGATAAGTCGTAAACCAGTTGTTCTGGTAGGCTGCCAATGCGGTTAGTATTTCGTCATTCTCGAACAGCAGTTGATTAATTGAGACCTGATCCCGCACCAGTTCAGCCAAATGCATGAGGAGCTTTTGGTGAGACTGAGCCATTTCCGGGGGAAATCCCAGCGCATCGTAGGCCCCCGGTAATTTATCTGCCCCGGCTGTACTCTCGGGAATTTTTTCCCAGGAGTAGTTGCCATTACTCAGCTTCAAAAACTCTCGTTCAACCAATGCCACCAACCAGCGGCGAACCAGCCAGTGGTGTCGGCAGGCGGCACCTAGCGTATTAATAATTTCGTCACTGCTGCGCCCAGCATTTTCGGCGGTCAACGCGCCGCTGGAAGAAAGCAACTCCATAATCGCCCGCAGGCTGATGAATTCCAGCCTCTGCATTGCAGCAGGCAGTTGCGCCAAACCACTGTCTACCGTCAGCTCAGCGGGTAGAGCTGCCAGCCCAGCCTCATGGGCGGTATTGGCAGTTGGAGGTGTTAGGTTTTTCAAATGGCTCCCTCCTCAAGGCACTCCATATCTTCAATACTTGTTTCCAGGGTGGTTAAAAAACTGAATGCCTCAATCTCCGACATGCGCTCCATCGCTGACGCCGGCGGCAATACTTGGGCGCAGTAGTGACAACCCGCTGGGATTTCTTCGCGAAGTACAGCCAAAGTGGTAACTGCGGCTACCGCTGCTGTTAGATCTGCATTACCGGTGCCCCGCAACACCGCCGTGCGAGTGCGCTCTTGCCCGTTGTATTTACCGGTAAGCTGCAAAAGCATGACCACATAAGGATGGCGCCCCGCCAGATCCAGTTCACTGGCCCGACACAGCGCAGCCCGCGCTTCATCGCGGCTTAAACCATGGGCTGTATTAAAGGCTGATAAAATATAAGAGCCCGTAATCGCGTTATACCAATCGCCTTCAGAGAGGGATAAGTCGCGGGCCAGGCGCTCGCTTTCACTGTTTAAATAAGGGAGTACAGTGGCTGTGTCGGGGAAAAATGGCAGTTCCACATCGGAGCGGCGCTTCAGCACACCATTCACCCGGCGACCATTACGCCAGGCCGCTAAGGGCTTGCTGTGCTGGTCGTTGGCGCCTTGCAAATAATCATCGGCGGCGACATCGGTAAACCGGTCGCGCAGGCCAAAATAACTGGTCAGCCTCTCTACCTGCGAAAACTCCTGCTCTGCCAGCCAGCGTGGTAGCAGACTACTAAGCCCCGGCTGTAATCCAGCAGATAAGACTGCGATCAATCCACTGTTCTGGTAATAGGATGAATCGAGTTGCTCATAGAGAGTCTCATCACCAGCAACATCGATATAGGCTGCTCCCACTTGTGCCGCAGCCTTGGCAACCCTGTCGTCAATTAAATGTGAAGGTCCTGCACAATTAATCAGGACTTTACAGCCGGATACAAACTGATCCAGTGAAGCTGCATCCAGGTAGTCCACGGTCTGATAGGAAATTACTGAATTACTGGATAACGGCTGTTTATGTGCGTTGCGACCACCGATACGCAAAAGCCCCATTTCCAAGGACTGTAAATAACCCGTAACGGCTGCGCCCACATCGCCATAACCACCTAAAATTGCAATTGTCATAGGCTCAACTCCTTATCGGGCTCAACCAGGCTCCAGCCAGTTGCCCGGCTGCGCTGGTGCCAAAAATGTGCATAAAGGCCTTGCTTTGATAACAATTCACAGTGATTTCCAGTCTCAGCCACAGTACCTGCATCAAGCACGATGATTTGGTCCGCATTCATCACGGTGGACAATTGATGGGCAATCACAATAAGAGTGGAGCCCTGTTGTAACTGCCTCAGGGAGCTGTTCAGGTATTTTTCATTGCGCGGGTCCAGCGCCGCTGTCGCTTCATCCAGCACAACGATCGGTGCGGCTTTTAATAGGGCGCGGGCAATAGAGACCCGCTGGCGTTCGCCACCGGAAAGTGCAGCGCCTCCCTCCCCTACCTGGGTCTGCCACCCCTGCGACAAGCGCTCGATAATCTCATCCACGCCAGCCAGTTTCGCCACACGTTCCAGTTCTGCCTGACTGGCTTCGGGACAGCTCAAACGAATATTCGCTTCCAGGGTGTCGCTGAACAGGTACACGTCCTGCATAACAATAGAGATCTGCTGCATCAGGTCTTCAATGCGCAGCTGCCTTAGATCCACTCCGCCCACTTTTACCTGGCCCTGATCGGTATCAAAAAAACGCAACAACAAACGGGTGATGGTGGTTTTACCGGAGCCTGAAGCACCGACAATTGCTGTGGTGGTGCCCGGAGAAGCCCTAAAGGAAAGCTCCTTCAATACCGGTTGCCCCGGCTCGTAACTAAAATTCACATTTGAAAATTCAACCAACCCACCCTGCTGGGTAAAAGGCTGAGATCTGGGTGGCTCAGGTAGCGGCTGCTCAAAAAAGATAGCGGCCAGTCTGCGTAAATCATTACCGGCCATGCGCAGCAGACCACTGCGCCCGGCGAGTTCCGCCAGAGGACCGGTAAATCGGGCCGCCAAAGCTAGCAAAGCCACCAATTCAATAGAGGGAAGTTGTTGATTGAGCGTGAGCCAAATGCCCACGGCAATCACTGCGGCAAAGGCGAGTTGCACCATTAATCCCCCTGCAAACAAACGGGGGAAGGTCTGCCGCAACATGGAACCAGCGGCTCTGCTTTGCCCGGCAATCGCCTCTTCCAGTGGGGGATAACCGCTGACATTTTTGCCAAACGACCTGAGTACCGCTTGATTGCGGGCAAACTCCACTACCCGGTTACTGGCGCGGGCACCGGCAGCATCCACTTCCGTTTCCATGGCGCCTATCCACTGGGCGGACCAGCGGTGGCCAATATAAATCAAGGGCACAAACAACAAAGCGGTCAGCCCCAGTCGCCAGTCAAACCACAACATTGCCACCCCCACTGTCAGTGGAGTGACAACACCGCTGACAACAGGGGGTAACAGATGCGCGAATACGTTGGTCACCATCAAAGTGCCCCCGGTTGCGCTGCGGGATAAACGACCCACTTTTTCAGAGTTGAACCAACCCAGGGGAAGTTGAGAGAGGTGTTCCCCCAATCGATTGTGCAGGGTTTTCAATACCAGAATGGCCAGCGCAGCCCCTTTAACGGTTTGCTGGTAACGGGCAAGGCAGGCGATCACAACAACCGAGAACAGAGCAATCAACCAGAATCCAACCGCCTGCATCTCAGAGGCCAGCAGTGCACTAAGCAGAGGCACCAGAAGTGTCACCGCGATTCCCTGCAAAACGCCATAGGCGAGAAGCCATATTGCATAAATGCCAACTTCACGGCGATGCGCGGGTCCGAGAATGATAAGTAAACTGCGAATCATGAAGGCACCCCGCTAGCTGCCTGAATATCACGATCCAAAGCCTCTACATTTGCTTCTGCATCGTTATACAGGCGCCACTGTTCAGCGTAGTGCTTGCCCTCAGCCAACAATTGTTGGTGAGTGCCACATTCAACCAAGCGGCCGCCGTCCAGGACCGCAATCTGATCCACATCGGTAATCGTGTGCAGCTTATGGGCTATCACCAGTACCGTACGATTCCTCACCAAACGCGATAATGCCTGCTGAACCAGGGCTTCAGATTCGGGATCAGCATGAGCCGTGGCTTCATCCAGAATCAGCACAGGAGCATCTGCTAAAAGCGTGCGTGCAATACTTAAACGCTGGGCTTCACCACCAGAAAAAAAGGCATCCTTGCCAAATACCGCCTGGTATCCCTGGGTGAACTGCAAAATTCGCTCATGAATGCATGCACTGCGCGCAGCTTCAATCAGCTCCTGGTCACTGGCATCCGGTCGTCCAAGACGCAGGTTATCTGCTACGGTACCTGCCAACAGCTGGGTCTCCTGAAGTACAAAACCCACATGTCGATATAAATTGTCTGGAGCAATATCACGGACATCGGCGTCCCCCAGGAGCACAGCACCTTGAGTCACGTCATAAAAACGAGGCACCAGCTTGGCCAGGGTGGATTTCCCGGCACCGGAACTCCCCACCAATGCTGTGATCGAGCCGGGGCGACAGCGCAAAGTAATATCGCTTAAGACCGGCCGATCCTGGGTATAGGCAAAACCGACCTGCTTTAAGAGCAGCCCTGCATCTTTGGGCTCTTTGGGTTTAGAGGTAACAGCCAGGGGCTCAACCTCCAATAATTGATCGATCCTGCCTGCGGCAGCTTTGGCTTTTTGCTGGGCCGTCAGCCCCTGGCTCAAGGTGAGAATGGTCTGGGGAATTATCACGGCGATCAGCGTTGTTGCGAGAACATCAATCGGCTGAATGGCAGTATTCACCACCAGCCAAGCTCCCCCAGACAAACTCACCAACATAATGACTGGCACCGACAAGGCCAGAGAGGTTACGGCCTCCAAACGGACAAGCGGTGTCACCCAGCCCGTGTAACGGCGGCTGAAATCCTCGACGGCCTGTTGGTAATTTCTGTGAGCGCGGCCGGTTTGCGAGAAAACCTTAACCACCGCAATGCCGTGAACAAATTCGACAATCGCAGCACTGACCCGAGCAAAGTCCTTATCCAGCTGCTGCATTTTTTCCCCGAAACCACGCATCATCCAGGCGTAGGACACCAGATAAACTGGCAGGGTAAGTACTGCCAACAGGGCCAAGCGCCAGTCGAGCCAGGTTAAGTAACCCAGGCCCGCCAGTGGCAGTACAAACGCAGCGGCCAACTCCACCTGGTGGTGCGCAACCATATGGTGAAGATCATCAAGGTCGTCTTGCACCGCTTTGCGCACCGCGCCGGAGGTGTGCTCGCTGTACCAACCCAGGGGCACCTGTCCCAATTTCCGCACCAGGGCCCGTCGCAGTTCCGCCTGCATACGCTGGTCGGCAATATGGGTTAACCACAAACCGATCACAGTGCAGATCCAACCCATCGTCAGCCCGGCAACTATCGCGAATACAACGGGAGTAATCGCATCGGCGATACCACTGATATCGGGCGCCAGGAACAGGCGAGCCAGCTCAACGATACCGATAAAAGGAATCAGTGAAGTGAGCGCACCACAGGCACCGAGCGCCACCCCCAGCCACACAAGGCCACGAAATGGACGCATCAGTTCCCGCAGATTGGGCTTTGGCAAAATTTGCTCAGCCATCTATTTGCCCGCTTTACCGCGCTGTAATGGTTTTGCCAAGTGCTCAACGACAGTGGCAACCTGCGGCGGCTCCATCACGCTGAAGTGATTGCCCGGCACATCGATTAATTCAAAATCACCCAGACAAACATCCTGCCAATAAGGCGCGGCCATATGGCCTACGCCGGCAGTGACACCGAAGGATTGCTCTTCCTGGCAGCGCAAGTAGGTCATATCGCCAATATAGGGAGGCAGATCAAAACAGGCAGCGCGCATACTGTGTCGGCACACCCGGAAAAGCCCCGGTATCATCGCAGCTTCAACCGGCACACCCGCCTGGGCAGAGGCCATCTCGGTATAACCGGCCAGGCGCTGCTCCTGGGTGAGTTGAGAGCGTTGCCGCACGGCTTCCGCTACCGCTTTAAGCCCGGCATCACCGTCGAGTTCTGCCATTGCACCGGCGGGAACACGACCGTTGTGTTTCTGCATTAAGGTCTCGATCGCGCGGGAAATATCTTCGCTCTCGATATGCTCACCAAATACCGCTTTTACCGGGTCGAGATTCAGGTTGGGGGCGAAAATTGCTTCGAAAGCCAGCTCTTCATCGGTATCTACAAACATTGGGATACTGTCGATCAGGCTCAGGTCAATCACATCGACACCGCGCTCCAGCAGTCTCCGCGAAACTTCCGTTGCCAGCAGACCGCCCAAGCAATAGCCAATTAACTGGCAACGCTGATAGCCCTCGTCGATGATTCTCTGGGCGTAATCATCGGCGGTGTACTCGATTAACTCTTTGGCATCAATGGACAGATACGCTTCTGTATCGGCGACAGCAATTCCAATGACCGGGCCCAGATCCTGGGCCGCAAGCGCTTTGCCCAAGTGCTGGAAATAGTCCAGCGTACCCAGGGCCGCATGGAACATAATCCGCACCGGCGCCTTTTCTTTGGATGCCTCTTTACCCTGGCCCTTACGACTGAAAGGAACCATCAAGGAGTTGCTGCCCTCGCGGGTAGTTGCAACCAGGTTTTCGCTATCAGTGTCTGCCTGTTCCTCGGCAACGGCACCCGGCTCAACTCTCAGTGCTCTGGCCAATGCAGCAACCGTTGGTCCATTGAGCATGTGGCGCAACAAGGCGTCGTAGGTGAACGGTTTCGCCTCGGGAATCTCTTCCAACAAGCGCCCTGCAACCCGCGCCATAATCAGCGAGTCACCACCGAGATCGAAAAAGCTGTCCTGTCGGCCCACATTATCGAGGCCCAGTGCATTAGCCCAGAGCTTGCACAGAGCCGTTTCCAGAGGGTCCATCTGCTCTGAGTGCGCAGCCTCTTGTGCATCGCCAGTCGCAGGGCGCCAACCGGCGAGCATTTTGCGATCGACTTTGCCATTGGCGGTGAGCGGCAGCTGGTCGAGAACTTGTAAATGGGCAGGCACCATATGCGCGGGCAATCTATTCGCTAAGAAGTCCCGCAGTTTCCCGGCACTCAAATATTGCCGATCAGTTTTCATCTGCGCGGCCAATAAGTTCATACCAAAAGCCGACAAAGGATGCTCATCTTCCGGCAGGCAGAGCACTTGGCCGGCACCATGGGCTTTTAACAGCGATTGCCATTTTTCGATAGACAGGAACTTGGTCGCACCACAAGCGCGATCATCGCCAGCCGGGTCCATCATAAAACCCTGGGTGAGTAAGATATGGGCGTGATCCACCGTTGGCTCAGTCAGGATTAACCAGCCTCCGGGCGCCAGCAATTCGACAGCACTGGCAATAGCCGCCTCTGGATCTCGGGTACTGTTGAGCATCCCAGCACATAAAATGACATCTGCACTATTGGGCGCCAAACCCTGGGCGCGATAGTCTGTATTGAGATCCATTAACCCGAAGCGCACCCAAGGCCATTCTTTAAATTGACGGCGAGCCTCAGTCAGGAAAAATGCGGTCATGTCGGTAAATAGATAGTCAACGTCATATCCATCCAACATGGGAATAACCAACGCACTGGTAGCCCCTGTGCCAGCGCCCAACTCAAGAACCGTTAACCCTCTATCGCTCTGGGCGGCAATGCGGTTAATGAATGCGGCAACGGCGGCATTGTTATAGCGGGCAATAAGATCGTCCCGATAAAGGGACAAAGCCACCTGCTGGTCGCCCTGGGGGAACAACAATTCAAACGGGTTTTGTTGATTCGCTAGTAACTGGGGTAATAACTCGACATGATCCCGGTGATATTGCAGGAATTCCCGATTACAAAAACCACTTTCAATTCCCTGTTCAACGCGCTTCCACGCTTCATCAACAGTAGAGATGTCGACTGCCTGGGTACGCGTATATTTTTCCTCAGCAGCGGCGCTGATAGTGGATAAGCTGAGCAGCTTTGCATTAACGAGAAGGTCCAACCAACGACGCACCAGCCAGTGATGCTTTTCGTGGACTTCGGCTAGTGAAAGAATTTCTTCTGCACTGTACCCCCGCTCACAATCTGTAAATGACCCCAGGCCCATCAAACCGTGAAGCATCGACAACAGGGCCGCTTGTTCAAGCGCCTGCACATAGTCGCCGATGCTGACAGCTTCCGGCTCACCCGCCTGGTAGTGTGCAAACTGACGTACTGAATTTATCAGCTCGGGATCGATAACCGCCGGCTCTGCATCGTCCAAGCAGCGACTTTCCACAAAGCCCAACAGATTTAAGTCCGCTCCCGAATCGCCCTCTTTCCTCTCAATTACCGCCGCTGCTGTTGATACTGCGGGGTGGGCCAATAATGCAGACTCCACTTCTCCCAGTTCGATACGGTGTCCACGAATTTTTACCTGTCCGTCTTCACGACCCAGGAATTCGAGTTCACCACCGGGCAAATAACGGCCCAAATCGCCGGTGCGGTAAAGGCGCTGACCGTCCACCGGATGAGAGAAGAATTTCTGTTCAGAGAGGGCCGCATCATCGAGGTAACCATCGGCTAACCCCAGGCCAGTAATCATCAACTCACCCGCTACCCACACAGGGGCATCGCGCAACTGGCTATCCAGCACCCGGAAGCCCTGGTTCGTCAGCGGCACGCCATAGGGAATACTGCTCCAGGCGGGATCGACTCGCTCAATACGGTGGTAGTTGGACCAGATTGCAGCTTCTGTAGCCCCACCCATGCCGATCAGATTGAGTGCGGGCACATGGCGCCTGATATGTTCCGGTAAAGTAACCGGAATCCAATCCCCCGATAGCATTGCCAATCGCCATTCAGACAGCGGCCGAGGTTCTGTATCCAGATAGGTGGCCAGCATTTGCAACTGCGCGGGGACGGAGTTCCACAATGTCACCCGGTGCTCATCCATGACCTCCGCCCAATGTGAAGGGTCTGCACCGCGGGCCGGATCGGGCAATACCAAAATCGCACCGACTGCTAACGGGCCAAAAATATCGTAGACCGACAAATCAAAACTGAGTTGGGCCAGCCCCAAAATGCGATCGCCCGGGCCCACTTCGAAGCGGCGATTAATATCCAGCACCGTATTTAAAGCGGCCCGATGATTAATCATCACACCCTTGGGTTCGCCGGTAGAGCCGGAGGTGTAGATAACATAAGCCAGCTGCTCGGAGTCACCATTACTGGCTACCGGAATCTCAGTTTCAGGTGCCAGGGTATCAACACTGATCACCTGCACTTCTGACGGCCACTGAATTTGGCTGGCGAGGTTGCTGAGTGTCAGGACGTATTCCGCCTCGGCACTAAGCAACAGTTTATTGAGCCGTATTTCCGGTTGTGCCGCGTCCAGTGGCAAATAGATACCACCAGCCAGGAGCACACCGAGGGTCGCCGCTATCTGCTCTCGACCTTTCGGCATTGCAATGGCCACGCGACCACCCAGCTGGAAACCTTCTTTGCTCAGCGATTTGGCGATACCCGCCGCTTTTTTCGCCAGGTCGCCATAGTTCACACTGCCATTGCTATCAATAATGGCAGTAGCTTCCGGTGTTGCCGCAGCCTGAGCAAATACGCCCTGATGCAATAATTCTGAAGGAACTGGCCCATCGGTTTGATTAACCTGATGCCTCTCCTGTTGCTGCCACTCGAGTAAAGAAACCGGAGATGTGCTAAGCCATTGCCCATCGCCACCAGCGGCAAGCGCATTCAACAAGCCGGTAAAGGCCGCGAACATATCCTCCACCAAGCCCGATGGAAAAACGCCCTGGCGCACGTCCCAGTTAATTTCCAGACCATCGGCATCGTCCCTTACCTGGCAATCCAGGGTGACTTGCGGTGTCTGGGTAATTCCCCTGCCGGACTTTCTACCGCTGGCAGGTTTTTCGGTATCTCCCAGGCCAATAGCACTGGTAAATACCACCGGCATCAATGCGGCCTCGGGTCCTCGCGCACGGGACATTTCCCGCAGTACTTCCACACCGGAGAACAAGCGGTGATCAATATCACTGAACAGCTGTTCGCCAATGCCAGCCGCCCAATCGCGAAAGGTTTTTCCATTGGAATCACCAATCGCCAATACACTGACCGAAGTAAAATCACCAATCAGCTGGTTAACCTGAGGGTGTAAGGGCAGCCGATTCAATAAGGTAAGACTCAGGCTAAAGCATGGCTGGCGGCTCCACCGCTGCAATACCGCTCCATAGGCAGCCAGCACGGCAACCGACGCGGTTAAGCCAGCAGTACCGGCTCGCTGCTTCAGTGTCTGCCAATGCGTCGTGTCCAGGCGGTAGTGGTGGCGATTAAAACGTACAGATTCCGCTTCTGAAGCAGGCGGCAAAACCGGTAACTCAGGTGCCGGCGGCAATTGCTCAAGGCGATCCAACCAATAGCGACGATCATTTTGGTAGCCCTGGCTGTCCAATAGACTTCGATCGGCCAGGAGATAATCGCGAAAATCAATCTCCAGTGACGGCAGGGCTGCACCGGGGTGAGACAGCAGAAGGTCGAGCTCATTAAATAAAATGCCCGCACTGGCCCAGTCTGCGATCAGTGCATCCATAGAGAAATGCACTATATGGCCCTTATCTGTGCGGCTATGGCGCAGCTCGAACATGGGCCACTCACCAATGGTGTAGTTGCGGTGGCCCAGTTCATCCCTCACCGATTCCAAGGCAAGTTCCAGGGCGTCCTCGTCCAAACCGGTAAGGTCCTGGCTTTTCATTTCGTAGTGCGGCACTTGGGGGAGAACCCGCTGGTATCCCTCCTGCTCGATAACCGCCCGCAACATCGGGTGACGTTCAATAAGTTGGTTCCAGGCTTCCTGTAAACCTTTTGGATTTAATCCCGGGTATTCCAGCTCCAGGTAGCCGTGGCAAGCAACGCCGCCGTAGCCAAATGCATTTTGTCGACCCAACAGGTAAGCGGTCTGCACATCGCTTAAAGGGAAAGGTTCATGCCGATTTTCCCTATCGGCCTCAACCACCACTCCCAGATCCTGGTCGTTGCCAGCGGCTGTTTGAGCCGCGCTCAGTATTTCGATAATTTGTAACTTGTGTTCCCGCAGCCTCTGCTTGTGCTGCTCCGTCAGCAGACCTTTAGCTGCGCGAAAGCGCAGTTGTTCAGACTCGGTCCAGAGTTCCACCCCAAGCCCTTGTAATTCGTCGATCAGTTCCATAGCCGTCATGGGGTTAAAACTCCGTCCAATCGCTGAAAAATAAAATTGCCGACAAGGTCATATCACGCCCTCTTCCACCGTATCGGGATCAACATCCACTAGCGGTTCCATTGCACTTAGGGCACCGGCAACATCTGCCAGTCTCGGGGAGGCAAATAAACGTCTGAGGGGAAGCAGCAAACGGTGTTGCTGTTTTAAGCGGTCAATAAAGCGGGTTGCCAGTAAACTATCGCCACCCAATTCAAAGAAATTTTGATCGCGGTTTATTACGGGCAGGTTAAGAAGTTCCTGCCAGATCAGTGCTACCAGGCGTTCGTTATCTGTCGCCAGCTCAACCGCTTTTTCCTGTTGCGGTTTTTCCACCGCATTCACGAGTTTTAATACTGAAGCCCGATCCAATTTGCCGTTTGCACTTAGGGGCATTTCCGGCAAACTCACAATGAAGTCAGGGACCATATAAGACGGCAGATGGTGGCGAAGGTACTCGCGCAATTCATCAGTATTAAACGTTGGTGGGCATTCGGGTGTGAGCACAACAGCTGCCACCAGCTGTTGTTCTTCTGTGGCCAGCACCAGTGCGTGCTGCACAAACATCTGACGATTAAATACGGTTTCGATTTCACCCAGCTCTATGCGATAGCCACGGACCTTGACCTGGCTATCGGCGCGCCCCAAAAATTCCAGGCATCCATTGGGCCAGTAGCGCCCAAGATCCCCTGTGCGATACCAGCGCTCACCATCGACCGTAACAAAGCGCGCTTCGGTCAACTCGGGCGCCCCGCGATAGCCCATGGCGACACCATCACCACCGATCCACAGCTCTCCCGTTGTCCAGTCAGGGCAATCGAGCCCCTGGGTATCCACCACCCTGAATTTCTGGTTAGCCAGGGGGTATCCGTACGGGATCGAGTGCCAGCTTGGGTCGACGTCTACAACTTCAAAACTGTTAGACCAAATAGAAGCTTCAGTGGCGCCACCCAGTGCGATAAAACGGCAATCGGGCTGTACTTGCTTTAAGCGCTGGGGTAAATCCAGGCCAATCCAATCGCCGGAATTTAATACCAAACGCAATTTGCCAGGCGGTGTACCGGCACCGACAGTGAGTAACATATCCAGTAGTGCCGGTACCGTATTCCAGATGGTGATGCCGTAGTGACATACCCGTTGATGCCAGCACTCGGCATCCCGCCGGTCCTCCTCATCAATTAATACCAGCGCACCACCGACCGATAGCAGTCCGAAGATATCGTAAACAGAGAGGTCAAAATCCAGGGCTGAAATGGCCAGTACACGATCATTTTCATCAACAGAGAAGCGTTCGTTGATATCCGCAATGGTATTCCAGGCGGCACCGTGACTGATTTCGACGCCCTTGGGTTCACCTGTGGAGCCGGAAGTGAAAATGATATAAGCCAGTTGCTCAGCTTCTGTTGCAATCGGTTCACCAATAGAAGCGAACTGTTCGGCCTGTTGAATTGCACTTTGGTCGAGTACCACTTTTACATCGGCACGGCACAACATTGACTCACGCCTTGCCTGCGGTTGATCGATACCGACAGGTAAATAAGCAGCTCCCGCTGCGAGTACCCCCAAAACAGCGGCAATCTGGTCGGGTCCTTTCGGCAGGTTGACGGCCACCACCTCAGCAGGTGAAACCTGGCTTTCCAATAACCAAGCAGTGATGCGCAAAGCACGCTCTGCCAGAACGCCATAACTCAGAGAATTATCGTCTCCCCAATATAAGGCGATATTGTCGGGATTCGCTTTTGCCTTCTGAAAAAATCGCTGCGACAAATTATCCGTTGGGTCAATTGCGATACGCTTTTCAAGCTGAGTTCTCAGCTCCCGTTGAGACTTGGGTAATAAATCAGGCGGTGTGGAATCCCATTCAGCGTCACCCGCCCATTGGAGCAAGCCGATATAGGCCTGGAACATTTCCGCACACATCCCCTCTGGGAAAAGCGCTTCGACAACATCCCAATTTAAGAAAACGCCACCCTCGACTTCGACCACCTGGTGATCCAACCAGACTTGCGGCGTTTGTGTCAGGGCCCAGACGGGCTCCCGCAGAGGTCCATTTTCCGGTGCCGCTGTACCACCGGGAATACCCAGTGCACTGGTGAAGACCACGGGCATTGTGGCTTCTGCGTCGCTCTGCCGGCGGGCTAATTCCCGCATCAGGCTAACACTGGAAATATCGCGATGTTCCAGGGCCGCGCCAACTTCCCCTTGTATTTTTTTTGCTCGCACCAACCAGCTGTCACCGGCCTCTGGCCGGTAACCCACCAGGGTCAGGGAGGTGAAATCCCCCATCACTCGATAGATATCCGGGTGAACTTCACGGCGATCAAACAGTGTAAGGTTCAAGCTCAGGTCGGGGCGACTGCTCCAACGACTAAGCACTTCGGCAAAAGCCGTTAAAAGGAGGCTCGAAGGCGTGATTCCCTGCTCAGCCGCGCGCGCAACCAGGTTTTGCCAGGTCCCTTTATCAATATGCTGTTGATGACGCACAAAGTGCGGGCGCTCAATGGATGCCGGCTCCCGTACAATGGGCAGCTGGGGCGCGGGAGGCAGCTCCGATAATTTGTGCTGCCAAAATGTTTTTGCGGCAGTCAGTGGACCTTCGGCAAGATCACTATCAAATACGGCGGTAATTTGCGGCAGTACATTGCGCACATAATCGCGGAAAGAGAGTTCGATAGAAGGTAGATGAGTATCAAGGCTCTGATAGAGGATATTTAACTCTCGGTAAAACAGCAGAATACTGAAGGCATCGAGAATCAAATTATCCAAACCGATAGCCAATCGGGTATTGCGGCCACAGCGCACCGCACGGACATCAAACAGTGGCCACCGGCTTGGCTCAAACACCTGCTCCGCGCACTCCTGTCGCAGTTGCGCAAAAGCAGAAGTTGGATCGCTGTCTACCTCTGTAACATCAATGGAAAATCTCGGCACATCGGCAAGGATGCGCTGTCGACCTTCGCTGTCGAATACAGCCCGCAGCATTTCATGGCGGGCAATCATCGCGTTTAGCGCAGACTCCAAACGCTCCAGATCGAGATCAACAACGTGGTATTCGCGATAAAAGTGACAACCGATACCACCCAAAACAAATTCTGGGTCCCTTCCCAGCCAATAGGCCCGCTGAACATCGGTAGGTTCAAAAGCGGCGTACCGATTGGCCTTATCCGATTGCCACTGTGTAGCAGCAGTTTCGGTAGTACCTTTGTTTCGCTGTGGGTTCTCAGTTGGATCTTGAACTAATGTCGCAGCAAAGTGGGCCAGGCTGGGCTGGCTAAATAATTCCGACAGTGTGACACCTTCAAAGCCAGACTCGCGCAGGTCTCGCACAACACGGGTTGCTAATAGGGAGTCACCCCCAAGTGCGAAGAAGTTATCGTCCCGCGCTATATCGGTAACATCGAGGAATTTGCACCAGGCGGCAGCCACTTGCTGCTCTAATTTACCTTGCGGTGGGTTCTGCTTTGCCTGGTACTGCGACAGGGATTCATCGGCAAACTGCTGTAAACCACCGCGATCAATTTTGCCATTGGCGGTAAGAGGTATTTCAGCGAGACAGCAAAGCTCACTGGGCAGCATGGCGCTGGTCAATCGTTGGCTCAGGAATTCACGCAGGTCGTTCAAGGGTTCCTGCAACTGCTGCAAATCAACAAAGCACTTTTCTGGATTGATATTCCCTTGCGATAATTTGGATTCCAGAGCGACAACCGCAACCACACCTCGCTGAGTCAGCAATGCAACCGCTTGCGCAATCCCTTTGTGTGCGGTCAGTGCCGCTTCAATCTCGCCGAGTTCAATGCGGTGTCCACGCACCTTGACCTGATTATCGGCGCGGCCCAAAAACTCCAGGCACCCGTTCGGCCAATAGCGGCCCAAGTCTCCGGTGCGGTACCAGTGCTCGCCTTCGTCTGTCACAAAACGGGCTGCGGTGATACCGGGAGCACCTCGATACCCCAAAGCAACGCCAGCACCACCGATCCACAACTCCCCTGTCACCCAGTCAGGGCAATCGCGCCCCAGGGCATCCACCACTCTGAATTGCTGGTTGGCTAAGGGGTAACCATAGGGAATAGATCGCCAAGAGGAATCAACTTCTTTGACTTCATAATTGTTCGACCAAATAGAAGCTTCAGTGGCGCCACCCAAAGCGATAAAGCGGCAACCGGGGTTTACGCGCTTTAATCGTTCCGGCAGGTCGAGGCTGATCCAGTCACCAGAATTTAATACCAGGCGCAGCTCTCCAGCTGGAGTATCACCACCCGTGGTGAGCAGCATATCCAAAAGGGCCGGTACTGTATTCCAAACCGTTACGCCATGTTGGCACACCAGCTGATGCCAGCGCTCAGCATCCCGCCGGGATTCCTCTTCAACCAATACCAGTGCACCGCCGGCGGACAAGAGCCCAAAAATATCGTAAACGGAAAGGTCAAAATCCAATGCCGATATGGCGAGCACGCGATCATTTTCGCTAACCGAAAAGCGCTCATTAATATCCGCTATGGTGTTCCAGGCACTCCCGTGACTTATTTCGACGCCCTTGGGTTCACCGGTGGAGCCAGAGGTAAAAATGGTATAGGCGAGATCTTTTGCCTCTTCCACAACAGGCTGGGATAAAGGCGCGACACCGGAGAGCACAGACAAGGTATCTATAACCAGTTTGGCTCCAGCAAGCTTGAGTACGCGCTCCCTACGCAACGGTGGCTGGTCTATACCCAGCGGCAGATAAGCCGCTCCTGCCGCTAATACGCCCAAGGCTGCAATAATCTGCTCCGGCCCCTTAGGTAATAAAATACCGACCAAATCACCGGGCTCAACACCTTGAAGCTGTAAATACGCGGCCATCGCCAAAGCACTGTGGGCCAACTCCCCGTAACGGATTTGATCACCGTTCCAATAGAGAGCCACTGCTTCAGGGCAGTTTTTAGCATTGCTAAAAAAATGTTCGTGTAATTGGTGAGGCTGGTATGGTTTGGCTGTGGAATTTACCTGCTGGCGCTGCTGCTTTTGCTCCGCTGGCAGCAGCGATGGTATCGGCTGGGCCCAGAATTCCGGGCTGCCGATCAGGCATTCCAATAACTGCGTAAAGGCCGCAAACATGCCATCCAGGACGCCGGGAGCAAAAGCAGCTTCCCGCGCATCCCAATTTATGGACAGGCCGCCTTTGAGCTCCATAACCTGTACGTCCAGCCAAACTTGTGGCCCTTGGGAGATAATCCAATTGACATCTCCAAAGGCACTGCGAACTGACTCGCCAAATAATTCTCCCAACCCAAGCGCACTGGTAAAGACGACCGGCGCAAACACCGTTTGTCCCTGTTGCCTGCTGAGGTCACGCAGCACTTCTACGCCGGAATAACTCCCGTACGCTACATCCTGACGGAAGTTGTGTTGTAAACGCTGTGCACGCTCAACGAAGGTTCCACTCTGGCTGCCCTGCCAGGCAAGCAAGATCGAAGAAGTAAAGTCTCCTACCAGGGAGTTGACATCCCGGTGCAGGGATTCCCGGTCGAACAGGGGGAGATTCAGCAGGAAATCTGACTCTTCGCTATAGACCGTAAGCACTTCGGCAAGCGCCGCTGCCAGGGTCATGGACAAAGTAATACCGTGACGGCTCGCAAATTCCGCTAGCTGGTTTTTCCGATCAGCAGACAGACTATAGTGGCGACGAACCACTCGACGAGTGTCTTTGGACTCAGCGCCTATTGCGGTTGGCAACTGAGGGGCACCGGGCAAATCTGCCAGGCGTTCCTGCCAGTGTTCTTTGGCCTGCTGCTTCTCAGCTCGGCGCCCTTCCTTTGAGTGGAGAGCGCTGCGATCAGCCTGGTAGCGCGAATAACTGTAACTCAGCGGTACCAGAGACTGCTCTGGTTCCAGGTAGAGCTTGGCCAGGTCATTCAGTAACACGCGCAGGCTAAAGGCATCTGCAGCTACCATATCCAGATTAATATGCAGGCGTGTGCCGCCAGCTTTTAATTCCGCTGGTAACAATGAGAGCTGTACATCAAAAACCTCGCCCTGCGATATATCCAGCTGCCGATGGGAGAGTTGCTCCCTAACAGCGATAAGACTCTGCTCCGCTTCTGCGGCAGCCTGATGCCTGAAATCATGAACCTTTAAACCGGGCCAGCTCACTTCTGCGGGAATCTGCTGTCGACCATCATCGAGGATTTGAACACGCAGCATCCCATGCCGCTCGAATAGGGATCGCACAGCCTGTTCCAATCGATCAGGTACTACTTCCTGGCCACCAAACTCATGATAAAAGTGTGCGGCAACGCCCCCTAAATATTGATTCGGGTCTCGCCCAATCCAATAGGCATGTTGCATCGGTGCCAAATCAAAGGGAGCACCTTCATCAAAAGCGTCCGGCACAGATAAATGTTCACTGGTACCTTCTTTGGTTCCAATAGCCAACTGAGGTAGAGAAAGCCAGGCTTCCAATCGAGGCACCGCGATAAGATCAGCAAATTTTACCTTGATCTTTTTCTGCCTTAATTGGCCAGCAATCTTCATGATTTGTACTGAGTTGAGCCCCAGCGCAATTAAGTCAGCCTGCGGATGAATGCCATTAATATCGACATCAATAGCCTGATAAACTAAATCCTTTAACAAACTGGCCGGGCTGATTGGCTCTGATTCACTCTGCGTCTTCTGCGACAAGAGATGCACTCCTTATTGCGTCCCGGATGACACGCATTTTTATGCAACTTTCACGATATTCGTGGGTAGGGAGGGAGGCTTCAACCAGTCCGCAACCAGCAAAGAGTGTCACCCTGCCTTGGGTTAAAAGCGCAGAGCGCAATGCAACGGCAAACTCCCCTTCCCCCCTGGCATCTAACCAGCCAACTGGCCCGGCGTACCAACCGCGGTCCAGGTTTTCATTTTTGCGGATATACTCCAGTGCTTTTTGCCTCGGCAAGCCTCCCACTGCGGCACTTGGGTGTAAATCGGATAGAACCTCCAATAGATTTACCCCTTGCTTAGCGCAGCCATATAATGGCGTCAGCAAATGCTGAATCTGCTTTAATTTACAAAGCTCGGGCTGGTCTGATACCCATACACTCTTGCAATGCTTGCGTAAAATGGAAAGGAGGTGACACACCACCAAATGATGCTCAAAGCGGTCTTTATCGCTGTTGAGGAGAGATAACCCCAGACTATAATCAGTCGCAAAATCTTTTCCCCGAGGCGCACTACCCGCCAGGGCTACAGTATTAACACACTTATCTTTCAATGCGACCAAACGCTCGGGTGACGCGCCAAGAAAGCAGCTCTTTTCCCGTACGAAAGCAAACAGAAATGCACCGGGATAGTACTCTCTCAGATACTTGAGAATATCCCCAGGACAACAATTCACGGATAGTGAGTCCGAGCGTGCAAGGACCACTTTTTGCAATTCTTTACGCTTGATTGACTCAACCGCATCAACGACGCGCTGTTGCCAAACCACTGGATCAGTATTACTGTTGTAAAGATCAACATCCTCCAGCAATAAACTGTCATTGTTAGGCGTTGTTAAGGCGCAGGATAAAATACTTTGCCACTGCGCGTTTGCTCGCTCAGCAGCAAGACTACAATCCGTTTGACTGCTAACCATCAAGTTGATTACCAGATAACTGCGGTTCTCTTCACAAAAAAGGGTCAGCTCAGGCAGTGTCAATACGGCTGGGGGAAAATCTTTCCAGAGTGGTGACGGCGCTCTCTGGCAATCAAAGGCAAATCCGCCACACAAAACCGGTTGATGGTCTCCGATCACCACCGAGGACACCAACAGCTTTTGCCAGCTAGCTTGGATTTCGGACCAGGATCCTCCAGGGGCACAGCTAAACTCACAGGCAGAACCAAAACCCACGGAGTAATAGTCACTAGAAGGTGTGCCCCACAAGCTCACGGTGCGTCCATATTGATAATTTGCCGCAAACAGTGCGAGTGGATCGCGCCTGTGGCACGGCAATGAATATGATGCCAGCACCTTAGACTGCTGATGCTTCGCTCGGGATTTTGCTTCTTGCAAGCATTGCTTCAAGCCAGCAAACTCAAAGCGCACCGTCATACATCCTCTCCCATCGACGCACGATAAGTTTTACGCCAATGCAGTGTTTGCTGATTAATAAACCACCGAATAATGTCGGTAAATAGCAATTCTATGTAGTCAGCACACAGCTTTTCCTCCTCAGCCCAGTGACGCCGATCAATTAACATAGCCACAACCCGGTCTGGAGCGGAAATACTGGTTTCATCTGGTTTGAACTGTGCGGCAGACAATACATAGCCCATACGTTGCTGCAACAACCTGATGATCTCGCGGTCTATGGCATCGATTCCCTGGCGGATTTCATTCAGATTTTTACATTCCATTGGCAACCTGGCTGCTTGCATAAAAACTCCATCACTGTAGAGCCGATCTTTTCATTGCTTTTGAAAATGATAATGATTATCATATTGATTTGCAAATCAATCAATGGCCTGGAAGGTGAGATCGGCGCCTAACTGTTCTTCCCCAGCCCAGTGACGATGATCAATCAACCTAGCCACAACCCGGTCTGGAGCGGGAATACTGGCTTCATCTGGTTTGGGCTGTGCGGCAGACAATCCATAACCTAAAGGTCGCTGCACCAATCTGATCATCCCACGGTCTACGGCATCGAAACCCTGGCGGATTTCATTCAGGTTTCCACAATCCATTGGCAGCTTGGCTACTTGCATTAAAAATCCACCACCCCAAAGTCAATCTTTTCATTGAGGCTGTGACGTTATAACATATCATTTTTCAAATCAATGGATTATTTTGAATAGCCTGATTGATCAGAGCAGAGGGCAGTGACTTTTTAGAAATTTGATGATTACGAGACTATACGATATTTACATTCCACCCGAAATTAGTGATTCAGGATGAACCCTGTAGCGGTAAGAGTAAGCGTAAAGCTTTAAACAGCAGGTTGATGGAGCGACAAGAGCACCTCAGATGCCCTATTTCGTTGTTATTTTTTACCGCGGATGCAAAAAAGTGCACCCGGCAGTGTATTTAGAGCGATCACGAGTTGAATCCGTGCAGGATAGGCAGCAATTAATTGATGATTCCCTGACAAGTTCGATCTTTTGCAGAATTAAGTTAGACCCAGTTGCTTTACTACGTGACTAACCACTAAATGGGGACTTTGAGACAAATAAAAATGATTGCCAGTATATTCATAGATGTGAAAATGACAGTTGGTCCACCGCTGCCAGCCACGAGCATCATCAGGGGTAAGCTCAGGGTCATCCCGACCCACCATGGCTGTGATTGGGCAACTCAAAGGTTGATCTGAGGACACCTTGCTGGTTTCTATCAAACGATAGTCCTGGCGTAGTGTCGGGAGTAGCAAGGCCCGTAATTCCGGTATCTCTAACAATTCGGGAGCAGTTCCACCAAGTTGTATGAGTTGTTGGCACAGGGAATCGTCATCCAGCTGATGTTGGTTTCCGCCTTCTTGAAACTGAGGGGCCTTGCGGGCAGACACAAACAAGTGCTCAGGACCACACAGGTTTCGACACTGCAAGGAGAGTATCAATTCATGAGCAACTGTTGCACCCATACTATGCCCAAATACGGCCCAGGGGCGATCGAGAATAGGGGTGACTGCGTTACCCAACAAGGTGATTAAACTCCGCATATCTGCGGGCATCACCTCATTACAGCGCTGCTCTCTGCCCGGCAAACAGACCAGCACCAATTCAATCGAATCCGGCAGTAGCTTTACCCAGGGTCGGTACAGTGCAGCAGTACCACCAGCATGGGGCAGGCACAAAAGCTGTATTGCTGCATTGGGTTTGGGATGAGGAATATTTAGCCAGGCGCAGGACATAAAACCTATCTTTGTAAAGGACTTGGATAGTAGATACTACCCTTTATTTTTAAATTTAGGAATGTGAAATAGTACCGAGTCTTATTAGTCTGCTCCAGCCACTAATTACAGGAGATCAGAATGAATAACGATTTACTTAACGGTTTCAAGCCCCATCCTGAAGAAATCGAACTTCATTACAAACAACAGAAAATTTGGGATAATCAACCTATTTGGGAACTGATTACCCGCACAGCCCGGAATTTGCCAGACCGCTGTGCAGTTCGTGATTTATCACACCAGCTAACTTACGCCGAACTGCTTAAAGAGGCCGACCTTTTTGCCGCAGGGTTACTGGCAAAAGGTTTCAACACAGGGGAGCGCGTGGTATTCCAGTGGAGTAATCAGGTCAGTTTTGCCACAACTTTACTCGGAATATTTCGAGCAGGACTGGTGCCAGTGATGGCTTTACCGGCACACCGCCAAAATGAAATCTGTCATTTTGCCCAGTTGTCTGGCGCAAGTGTGTATATCACCTCCGGTGTTGAGGGGGATGCAAGCCGACACAAAATGATAGAGCAAATCGCTGAGCAAGCCAAAACCCTGCGCGGCATATACAGCGCAGATGACAAGGATCCGTTTGAACCCTTACCCAAAGGGAAGGGCCAATTTACTCCCCCCCCCATTGACCCCGATGCCCCGGCTTTGTTCCTGGTGTCAGGCGGCACAACGGGCCTCCCCAAGCTGATTCCACGCAGTCACAACGATTATCGTTACAATATTGCCTGCGCCACTGCCGCTTGCGAATTACAAAGCGGTGAGGTTTATCTGGCCGTACTTCCTGCTGCACATAATTTCCCACTTGGCTGCCCCGGTATCCTAGGCACCCTGGCAATGGGGGGACAAGTGGTATTCACTCGAGATGCCAGCCCGGATCATTGCTTTGAACTGATAGAGCGCTTCGGTGTTACTGCTACTGCGCTCGTCCCGGCTTTGTCCCAAGTCTGGACCGCAGCGACCGCTTGGGAGGAATCGGATCTAAGCTCCATACATCTGTTACAAGTTGGTGGTTCAAAGCTCGCTAAAACCGATACTCAAGCTGCAATGGCTGCATTTCCCGGCGCCTTGCAACAGGTTTTTGGTATGGCCGAAGGGCTGGTTTGTTATACCCGTCTCGAAGATACAGATGAAGTAATTGCCACTACTCAGGGCAGGCCCATGAGCCCGCTGGATGAACTTAGAGTAGTCGATAATCAAGGGCAAGAAGTTGGCGCTGGTGACGAAGGGGAACTGCTCACTCGGGGTCCCTACACACTAAGAGGCTATTACCGAGCCGAGGAGCACAACCGCAGCGCTTTTACCTCCGACGGTTTTTATCGCAGTGGAGATCGCGTACGTATCCAGGCCGATGGCAATATAATTGTTACTGGGCGGCTCAAAGATGTTGTAAATCGAGGGGGTGAAATTTTTGCATGTGACGAAATCGAAGAGCACCTACTTGCACACCCCAACATACAACAAGCGGCTGTGCTACCTTTGCCAGACAAAGACCTAGGCGAACAAGTTGGAGTAGCGATTGTATGCACTGGCAAAACTATAACCTTACAAGCATTGCGTGACTTTTTGACCGAAAGAGGATTGGCAGCTTTCAAATTACCCGAGCGCCTAAATGTGCTTTCACACCTACCGGTAACCGCTGTAGGTAAGATTGACAAAAAGCAGATTTTATAGATCCACATGCCACCTGGATGTCTAGTTGTTTTTCTTGTTGCTGAAAATTTTAACTAAGGCTATCCGCCTCACTGTGGCAGCAATAACAGAAATGCGGAGCCATGGCATCGTGGCCTGCCCTTGCCGTAGCTGTGGCCCCTTGGCCCCTTGGCCCCTTGGCCCCTTGGCCCCTTGGCCCCTTGGCCCCTGGCAGTGTGCCGCCACTGTGCTGCCCACGCTATTGCCGCAGTGGACACAATCGCGGCCATTGGCCAGCCTCAGTAGTTTTGGGATACGGGTGGGCTGTAGGTTTACTTTGTCTCCCCAGGCATCTCCAGCCTGAACACTTAGCCCCTCCATACGCCCCCCTCAGTAGCTTCAAATCGTGAGATGTGAATACATCCTTGTACGCTCGTAATCGGCATCCATGCCTTATACGATCCTGGGAGAGGGTATTCTTCCCTCCTGCTTTACTAATAAGTGTCAAATGTTGCCGGCAGGTGCAACATATCCTTATTTGTTATGTGCAAGTTTAAGTAGATGCCTATATTTAATCAAATTAAAGTGACCATAATTCCTGATATATCCATCTAAGCCCTTTAGCCAAACCAACAGGGAAAGTTGAATAGTGATCTGTGCCTTGAACAATTTCGTCCTGTAAATTTAGCCCCTTATAATTTCTAGAACGCAAGCGGGAAACAAATTTTTTCTGTCCACTAACCATTTGCTTCATTCCATTTTCAGGTGTTTCTAACGAACCAGTGGCGTAAAAAATATTTATCTTAAGATGCTTATTACTGGCAGCATAATGCTCTTCGGTTTCGAAGATGGCATCACCTTTCCACCAAAGAGACGGGCTCGTCAATATATAGCTAGAAAATAACTCTGGTTTGGTGAGAAAGACCCAAGTACCAAAAGAACCTCCAAGTGAATGCCCGGCAAGGATACGTTTTTGGGGGTCAACACGATACTTGCCCTCAACAAAAGGGAGCACTTCACTTTCGATAAATGCAAGATACTCGAGAGCTCCACCTGTTTTGTAGCTTTTCCAGCTTTTATCATGCTCCGGTGTAAGATCACGAACTCTACTAAATTGGCCATTTTCTCCATGGGCAAAAGAAATGCCAACCACTATTGCCTTATCCATACTGCGAAAATGTGTAACACCTGAAGCAACTTTGAACGTATGGGGACCATCATTCAAATATAGAACTGGATACGTTTTCTTTTCATTTTCTGTGTTTGAATAATCATGTGGAACCTTAATATATATGTCGTATTTACGCCCAAGCACAGATGAGCTGATGGAAAAAATCTCGGAATTTTTTATCTCGAAGGAACTATCTACCTTAGTTACAGCAGCAAAAGCACTTATCTGTACTAAAAGAAAAAATACTGTAACCAATAACGCTTTATTCATATGACCTCTACTAAATGTGGATAACTCTGGTACATAACGCTTACAGCATGTGCGCGGGGATTTTCTGCGTCGCATACCTGTGATTGTGTACGCCCAGCATGGGCATATACTAATGAGGTGAAAGTCCTCTATAGGAGAGCCTGCTCACCGGGTTACCAATGATCATAACTACTAGCCGACGGCAAGGGCAACCCCGCGAGGGCTTGTCTGCAGGAAGCCCGAGCGCAAACCTGCGAGCCGACGAACAGAAATCGTATATAAGCTCCAGCTCCAGGGACGAGTTAGTACAAAGTAACGAAGTCCACAGGTTCGAGGGGTAGGGACAGTACGGCGGCTGTGCAGGGACAGATCATGTTCTTATCTGGGGAGATCTGCACCACAGGCCGGGGGCGACCCCAGCGCCACGAGGGGCGACAGTGATCTCTCCAGAATCCCAACACTGGGCCAGGCGGCAGGCAGTGCGGTTGATACTTATGCCAAACCCTCGCCCGCATCGGTTACTGTCGCACTTCCAGCTTCCTGTCCACTCATGGAATCAGTTTCTCCAGACATAAAAAAAGGGCTCAGCGGCTGGGCTTTTATTAAGGTATCAAATGTTGTAGTAGGCGCAACCTATCCTTATCTGTTATGCCTTTTTACTTATTTTTATGATTGACTCTATATATTCTTTCAAAGCAAACGCATTGTTTAATTTTAATTCCTTGGAGCCAAATAATAATGTAACTCTTTGCTTGCTGAATTCCATACAGAATTGTTCGACAAGCTCTCTTTTTTCATTTAGTTCATCGAAATATTGTATTTTAAATTCGCCCCACTTTTCTGGGTCATGGTCATACCATTTTCGTAATTCATTGGACGGAGATATTTCTTTAATCCATTTATCTATCTTGCTTTTTTCCTTAGATAGACCCCTTGGCCATAGTCGATCGACAAGGACGCGTTCACCGTCCTCTTCTTTGGCCTCTTCATAAACTCTTTTTACCTTAATTATCATCGCGTTACCTTTGTGCAGCAGTAGTGGTAGGACAGCCGGTTGCCCTAACTGCCTCCATGCAGAGCCAGACGTTTACCGTGCCCCAGGTGCTTGCTTTGTTAAGCTTTGAGCCACTTCTAATCTGGAACATTGTGAGACCACGAAGAGTGCAGAATACGCTCTGTTATAAGCCAACCATTTACACTTTTTAAAATATTAGTTGATGTCGTATGCTGCCAAGAAGAAACATTCGTTGAAAACACATTCAAAAGTTCAATTAATTCCTGTGGGTTGCCTTTCGGGCCGCCTATAGCAGTATAGTCCAATGTAGCATTATGATGAAATAGGTTTGAAAAACTCTCCCAATCCAGATCATCCAAACCTAAACAGTAGCCTGCCAATAAATCTTGTATTTCAATTCGATCATCTATTGTTAGTGCCACTAATTTATCCCCTATCAAATTTTTGAGCTGGCTTGTAGCTTAACCTTTAATACTGATCATCATTGCTAGTATCCCAAAAACTACCACCGAGCGGCATCCTCAGCATTTGACGAGGGTTATCACGCCAGTCAGATCCACCTCATCCTTCCCAGTGAGTTCAAATTTTTATAAAAAAAATGGTGTACCCTACGTTGAAACACTGTCGCAGCGCTGTCGGGCACGAAAACGGGCCCTGCTCGTTCGCCTTCCGGGTCATTAGCTCACTCCCATAAAGCTGCTCACTATGGCGCCGCGAGGGGCGAAAGTGCTCTCGCCGGAATCCCAGCACTCAGCCAGGCGGCAGACGATGTCATGAAAATCATTCTCAACACTCCTCAAACACTATCGCATGACAGCCCAGCGCCTGCAGCGGAGTCGCAGGGATTTGTGTCAGGCCCACACCCATAGAGGTGGCTATCCCACTTTCGGCTTTCTATCCATTCTTGGAGTCACTTTCTCCGGGCGTAAAAAAACCGACTCAGTGGCCGGTTTGGATGATGGGTCTCTGGCAGAGACAACAATCACAAAGTAGCTGATTGATACTCCCAAAACGCAGAAGTACCAAAACAGTAGTGGTTGAGACTAACATCAACCGCCCAAAATTCATTTTCCTTCCATTATTCACGTATATAGAGCTGGCCGGGCTTATCCAACAACCAGATATGTTGTGGCAAGCACAACATATCCTTATTTGTTAAAGTTGCCAAAAACCATGATCAACAGCCCCGTTGATGTAGATTGCAAATATTCCCTTGCCGGGGATTTCTAGCGGTGGAACAGCAATTTCTGCACCTTGAGCTTTCACTAGATCTATGGCTTTTTGGATATCATCAACTAGCCAGTATGGGCGGACTATTGGTTCTTCCGTCTCTCGCAAAGGCACACGTATACCGACAATACTACCATCAGCCAAACTGCATGTTCTGGCCCCACCGAGAAGCTGATCCGGCGCACCAAATTGGACATTATGGGCTGCTTCATAGGCTGCGCATATCCCATCAACGTCTGGAGAAACAATTTCTAGATAATGTACTTTCATGGTTTTCACTCCATCTCTGGTTGCCGTTGTGGTAGAACACCCCGTTATTGGGGCGCCCCCACGCAAATCCGGAAGTGCGAAACTACCGCATCCGGCTCTTCAGCTATATTATTTACGGCTTTCCCGCCCTTTGACTACTATGAGTTGGTCCGACGCGCAAGACACCATCGTTCGTTTCGCCTTTCAAGCAACCCTGCCCTACCCATTCCGTTGGGAGTTACCTTGGGTCTCACAAGTTCTCATTACCTCTCTGTATGCATGCCACAGCTTAAGAACTCCGCCAGATTTCCACAATCTTGCCATTCAGATAGCGAGAAGCTCTCCCTTCTGAGTCGATTGCTTTGCATGGATTTCGATGGCGTTACAAACCTCGTCACCTGGAATTTGCATTTCGAAGCGATACCATCACTTCAGGAGCGCGCACTCCCTATGGCCTACGTACTTCTCGGTCTACGCGTCACGTTGATTGTTCGCTCATGCATCCTACCTCTAAAATATCTCTAATTTAAAGCTGCGCACAACGCGCAAGACTCGATACTGGTGAGTGGCCAGCTCTTACCAGGCAGCCTGACTATAGTTGCAGCGCTCAGAGCAACCTACTTACACTTTTCCAGCCACTCACTGACTGACCACTGCCCGATAAAAAAATGGGAAAAACACCTTGCTTTCACCAACAAATTATTTCCTCAATAGCACTGCACAATACCGCTATGGACTTATTGAACCGGATAACTTAAAAAGAAAGTACCCAGAACCATACTACAGACGCTCTGCTTCGTGAAATTCTGATGTTGGAATGCCAAAACAGTATTCCGAAGCAGATTTTTGCAAGCACTCTCTATAAAATAGATCCGGTACAATAACGCTTTAATAAACTGACGAGTTAGCGGCCGGCCGGGTTGCTTTGACCTGCTCGATTTATTAGTTTAATAAGTTCACTCACGTCCCAATCAGGTTGGTCATCCTGGACAAAGTGACCGCTTCGTTCGGCCATGATTGCTCCCCCACGTGGAAACTTATGTACCCACTCAGCTTGATACTTTCCCCAAAGCTTGCGAGCTTCGGCTTCATCAAACAATCGTTTTGGCTCTTTATACTTTTTGACGCCAGCAATTAATATGACGGGTATATCTCCAATATCCTTGAAGCCGATCGAAGAACTTTTATCCCATATATCTTAAATAAGGCACCAATTAGTTTTTGCCCCCTTAGCTAGATCAGATTGCTTCAGCCCCTCATTTGCTTGTGCACCATTAATTGGATCGAGGGATTCAATAATTTCAACGTCTCTGGGATTGATGGGATCTAGAAATAACATAGCAGTTATTTTTGAGGGGTTACGCTTTGCGTACTCTCTAGCCACTTTAGATCCGTATGAGTGAGACACATAAATAATGGGGGTTGATATCTTTAGTGTTTTAAATAATTTCTCCACATCATCCACATAATCTTTAGCACTTAAGTCGCCATGACATGCAGAAGATCCACCTTCTCCTCGCCTAGAATATCTAATTGCAGTTGTATCATCAGGCAGCTTTGACCAGATACTATTCCAACCTGATATACCAGAAGTTGCACCTGCATCAAAAAGCAAAATAATGCTGCCATTTCCTTTTATTTCATATTCTATTTCAGCACCATTAATATTTATTTTTCACCATGTGCAAACAGAGATACTAGATAAACTCCGGCCACAACCAAAAATTTAAAATTCAAAACTTTCCTCTTCTGGAAAGCTAACGCTCCGGTAAAATCCGGAATTATGGTGGTTGCTTTGTGTTATTAAAGCACAAAATGAGTAAAGTAGCGAGCCTATCTTGCCCTCACTTCCGTAGTATCATACGAATGATCGGTATTTATCCTCGCCAAACTCAGTCCGAATAAAAGCGGTAAGCGCAACATATCCTTATTTGTTATAAATCTTAATTTTCTCTATCAACGACGACTTCGTACTTATTTGTCTTGAGGCCAATGATAAAAGACATAGGCAAGAAACCCATCAACAAACGCCAATCTATTGAATAGGAAATTAACATACCAAGGAATATTATAACTGAACAAACCATAGCTTGTTTTTCACAAGCCTGAACTACACTTCCACATTCAGTACATTGAGTTTTATCCTTTATTCTCGGGGAGAGTTTTGCCTTACATTTTGGACAAGCACCAAATAAATTCATGTGTTTTCCTTCACGCTTCATAACACTCGTCGCATAGGCGAGCAGCCTGTTGCGAGCCCAAAGCGCGAAGCGCGCTTATGTGTCGGCGCTTGTTATGACCACCGCCACTCTGCCCACAGAGTCTCTGAACCATTATCTGGAGGCACTTCCCCCCATGAAAGCACAATACTATTTCCTCCGTTTTGTGTAAACCTTTGAATCTCAAAGAAGCACCATAATCCATACAACCCTGAACTAATATGCAACCTCTTTTGGCCTCAATTTCACAACTGCCAAGCCTGAAAATTATTTAGGTAATAATTCACCCTCACCATACGAGGAATGAACTCTTTGAACACCTTTACTGGCCGCCAGCCTCTCGAAATAAGAATATAATATCTTTAACCGCTCCCGAGATAAAGGGCGCGCAAACTGGACTGCCTCCGATTCTTCACCACAGCTAAAAACAGGATTTATTACTGCTGTAACAAATGATAATACAATTACGATTCTCAGATTTATTGTTTCGACCCGCATTCGGACCTTACTCATAACAACCACAACAGAAGCGACCAATGCTATGCACCTTTTGTGTGAAAATAGAAGCGCAACAACCAGCACAAAAGGTGCATAACACTGGGTATCCCTTTACTTGCGTTTGTTATGATTTTGTACCGCTAGGTCTCAGCTAGCTGCTTTAGCTTTGCGAGAAAATTATCTCTAAATGTACTTTTTCTCTGATTGTAAAATTCTACAGATTCTCTGGTTGCACGCTTGGAATTAATTTCTGGTTCAAACCAATTGTAAATTCTACTCATGAACATTGATACTTGCGTCGCACCATTGGATTCACTGATGGAAACCATAGCTACGCCTTGAGATTCTTCGCCTTCTTCTACAGCAGGAAGGTTTGCCAAAAGGATCATCTTTTGAGGTATTATTTTTACCACCTCAATGTAAAACTCGCCATACAAATGAACACGATCATTTTCAGATATTTGGCTATCTTTTGGGTTTCCTTGATTCATCCATGGCATCCATTTTCCCATTTCAAGTACGTGAGGCCAGACTTCATTCGCAGGCTTGTCAATGATAATTTCAAAATGATCCACATAGTAGTACGAATCACCCAGGTTAGATTCAACATTACTCACCTGTGCAAACACATGAGACGCAAGAACAGAAAGAATAACAAATCTTATAATTTTCATTTTTAATACTTCTCTTTTTCCTGGAAACCATAACGCTTTTGGAAGGGGTAAATTGTGGCGAAGCCACGTTTTATTTTGTCCCGCTTGCCCAATTTGTTAGATAACTTACTGCTGAAACCATAGCTCCGTGTCAGTATGTTTTCTGAAGCCGTTATATTTAGTCAAATTTTCAAGCCCCTCACCCGCATGCGCTGAGGGGATAAGCCGACCTGAAACATCCCAAAAACCACGATGACAAGGATCTATAAGCCCATTGTAGCCATAAGCTTCAGCCGGTTTGAGCATACAGCCCAGATGCGTACTCAATGCTATATAAATAAAATACTCAGGCATATTCTCTAATGTGTAATTGGGTCCATTAGCAACAGTATTTAATGAAACTAGATAGTTAGCAGTTTCTTGATCTGGTTTATAAATCATAATCGGCATGCCGCGAGACACAATTAACTTGGAACCACCCGCTGGAATTTTAGCAACATCGACAATAGTAATTGTCACACTTTTTGGGTTCGGTGACCAGCTTGCCACAAATGGGACGCTAGCGAGCAGAATGCCTGCGGCCATTAGCGTAAAAACACATGTTATTAAGAACTGCTTCCTGGTCATGGTTACTATCTAACATTTATATACAAATCACCACGACCAGTATTTCAGAATTAATTTCGCGCCAATCCCTCAAAAAATCACTGCAAATCAATTAGATACAGGAGGTTAGCACTAAAGTCCCACATGGAAAAACGATTATCTTGACCAGTATCCCAAAAATGAACAATGAATGTAACCCGTTGGATTTATTCACACTTTAGGAGAAACTACCCTCGTCTCAAAAATAACGGTCACGGTGACCGAATTTCCGCTTCGCACCTGGTCATATTGCCTGTAATACGGCACCACTCTCCAGATAGGCGTATCGCCAGAGCGCTCTCCCTCTCACCCGTTGACACATCTTTCCGGTACAGCCACGGCAACACCGTCTGCAGTGATCGAGCCTTGCGCACCTACAGCGGCACCCGTGCGGAGCAGAAGAGCACTGGCTTGCCATCTTGACTACGCTCACCTCCCCATCATGACCGTACAAGAAGGCAAGCGTTTGCGATGCTGCTCAGCGCTACGTCTTTTTATTGGGGGGCTTGAGTGGTCTGAGGATGGCTGGGGGCTGATCGGTCGAGCCCTCCTCCAGCGCCCAGGCCTCTTCCAACAGTTGCAGTAAACGCACGGCCCGCATCACGCGGTTACCCTTGCCGGGGGCAATATGCAGATCCACAGCGTTCTCTCTGATAGCGACCAGCGTGATAATAAAATACCCACCCAGGTTCATCGGTTGAAACAATCGACAGGGTAATATAGGCATCTTTAAAAGCTCCTTGACTCACCTGTGGCGGAAAGGCGCAGAAAAAGTGCATCGCTTTGCGCCGTTTCTCTCGCCGCAGGCGTGATCCTTGTGAAAAAAGGGGAAACTTGCAGAAAGGGTGCGCAGCCAGAGAGGCGGTGCACGGCTGAAGTAAAGCACCACACCAATCATCACGCAATGCCACAGCACACTCCGTCGCCGGGGGCGGAAGTGACTCGAAAAGCTCGCCTTCAGGGAGACGTTGATTGAAGACGAACGAGTGTATGGCGTATCATTCAAGACAGCCTCGCTAGATACTGATCTTATCTATTGGGGTTAGCCATCTCTCGGTGTTCCCGCACTGGGAGGTGGCGTTTTTCTCTTATTTACGCGGTCATGATGCGGTCCTTCATTGTTGGCTTATTTGTTTATGGATTACCCGCGAGCGCTACTGTTATCGGGCGCCTCGCGGATTCAATCATGATCGTTGCGGTATTGGTTAACTATTTATTATTCTTTGACTGCGCCGGTGAAGCGGCCGGGTGCCAGAGGAGCAGACCTACCGTAATCCCTTTTTGAAAGGAATACAATCAAGCTGAAGCTTTATGCGACACCAAGTTGCGTTTTCCACCGGCTGGCGGTGATGTTTGCAGTGCATCAAGGCATCGACAATCCGTTTCCTGGAATTCAGGCTTTGTTCGGAAAGGGATACCTGGGTAAAATTTCACCATCCGAACGGCGTGCTTAATAAACCACCAACCTGTGCGGTGATGAGCGGGCAAGCTGGAAAGCCGCCTTTACCCGATTGGCTGCGTCGTTTTTAGGTACAAGTAAATCTATTAAATCCAGATATCCTTTTCCGCTGTAAGATCACCAGTAGAATCTCCCGTATTTACAACCCCTCTCGGCTCAACAATCATGAGTTTACATTCAGTATCAGCAACGGGTTTGTGCCGAACCCCTTTGGGTATTACGTACATTTCACCAGCATTTAGTTGTACAAAATCATCAGAAAACAGGATTTTCAATGAACCGTCAATGACGATAAAAACTTCATCTGTTTCAGGATGATCATGCCATACAAATTCACCCAGAGCTTTGACCAGCTTGAATTGATAATCATTCATTTCAGCAATAATTTTTGGAGACCAAAGCTCATGGAACTTACAAAACTTTTCCTTGAATTTTATTTTTCTACGTTCCAATTTATACGCCTTCCTTTATTAAAGCTGCTGTAATAGCAAATGCACTAACTCCCACAGCAGGGTGGCTTACCTTGGGCATACTACCGGGTCGGAAGTAAAGAATACCCTTCTCTCGGGGCACGCTGTGAATACCTCCCTATACGCTCGTAATCGGCGTCCATGCCTCTACGGTCCCGAGATAAGGGTATTCTTCCCTTCCGCCTTGTTAGTAAATGACGCCAACTGCGCACAAAGCAAGACGCCCCACGCAGGCCCGAAGGGCTGGAGTATTCTGCCTGCGATTGTTAAGACAGATTACCTTAGACTACCTTGGCCATGAGATGCACATCCGCGTACTCACCATTTCTAAACGCGTATTGGTGTGCGGTTCCTTCAATTTTGAAACCCTTTTTTTTGTATAGTTCTATAGCTTGCTGATTGTCAGTATAAACCTCCAGCTCTACACGACGAACTGCCAACCAGTTTATAGCAAGGTTGAGCATAGCCTCCAACAATTTTGAGCCAACACCACAGTTTTGATACTCCTCACTCACAGCCATGCCCATATTTGAAACATGTTTTCGCCTTGGATTTGAAAACACTTCCATGCCAATCTGCCCTATGACCCCTCCATCATTGACAGCCACCAAGCTATAGAAGTTTTGCGGAAGATCTCCAAGAAACTTTTCCCATTTATCAATAGATGGATAGGGAAGCTGTAGCGTTCCTGCATAGCATGAAGACTGTGCGTAAATATCCCTAATTTTTGCAATGTCTTCTTTTTTACTATGCCGAACTTCTATGTGCATGCTTCAGATCTCGTTTCACTTGATAGGTACCCATACGGCAGGAGGGGAGAATACCCGTCTCCCAGGATCATATATGCTAGTGTGGTGTATTAAACTATTTACTGAAATGCAAGAGCCTGCCTAGCCCTTCCTACCTTCGCCAAAATTTCATCGACTGATTTTGTCCATACAAATGGCTTTGGAGCCTTGTTATGTGCATCGATAAACCCTGTGATAGCCTCC